>NZ_JAYGHM010000001.1:171105-182677 GCF_034931125.1 Rivularia sp. UHCC 0363
GTTAATAAGAATTATTTCTCCCCATCTCCCCATCTCCCCATCTCCTCTATTCCCCTTCCACCTTACTTTTATATTCTTTCGCGCTCATTGCATCATCAATATCGGCAGGGTTTTCAACTTTAACTTCGATCAACCATCCCTTACCGTAAGGTTCATCGGCTAATTTTTCTGGAGAATCCATCATTGCATCATTGCATTTAGTGACAGTACCAGTTACAGGAGAATTCAAGTCTTCTACAGCTTTTACTGATTCAACCGTACCAAAAGTTTCTCCTTTGGTTACGCGATCGCCAACTCCGGGTAATTCCAAAAATACGATATCTCCCAACTGGTCGATCGCAAAAGCACTAATCCCAATCGTGGCATTTTCACCTTCAAGACGCACGTATTCGTGACTATCTAAGTATTTCAAATCTTCTGGATATTCAAAAGCCATATTATCTCCTTTCGATTTTGGATTTTAGATACTTCGGCAAGTTTAGCGCTGAGCGACTTGTACCGAGCGACTTGTACCGAGCGACTTGTACCGAGCGACTTGTACCGAGCGAAGTCGAGGTAAGTCGAGGTAAGCCGAAGCATCAGCACAAGTTTTAGATTTTAGATTTTAGATTTTATATTTTATATTAAGAGTAAGGAGTAGTTAAAGAATTACCCATTACCCATGACCAATTACCCATTACCCATTACTCATTACCCATTACTCATCCCATCTTTATTTACTAAGACGACTTGGCGATCGATAAAACGGACGCTTTACTATTATCGCAGGATAGGTTTTATTACGAATTTCTATTTCTAACTGATTGCCGACGGTTGCTATTTCTGCGGGTAGATATGCTAAAGCGATCGGATAACCTAATGTTGGCGATAAGGTACCGCTAGTAATTTCTCCTACTTTTTCTCCTGCGGATAATACTGAATAGCCATGACGGGCGATGTTCCGTCCTTGCATTTGTAAGCCGACCAGTTTGCGTTGAACCCCGTTAGCTTTTTGCTGTTCTAATACTTCGCGACCAATAAAATCGCCTTTTGAGTCTAAATGAACTAACCAACCTAAACCAGCTTCTAAAGGGGTGGTGGTATCATCAATATCTTGTCCGTAAAGCGCCATCGCGGCTTCCAATCTCAAGGTATCTCTTGCACCCAATCCACAGGGAACTACACCAGCTTCAATTAAACTTTGCCAAAGTTCCACTCCCACGTTTGGTTCTACCATTACCTCAAAACCATCTTCCCCGGTGTAACCAGTACGAGCCAGAAACGCAGGCTTACCGAGTACTATTGCTTCCAGATGACCAAATGCTTTAATAGATGTTAAATCTTGATCGACAAACTTTTGGAGAATTTCAGTAGCTTTGGGTCCTTGAACTGCTAACAAGACCTTTTCTGTAGATAAGTCTTGGAATTCTACCTGTATGGGGTCGAGATGTTCGAGCAGCCATGCTTTGTCTTTAACTGTGGTTGCGGCATTAACAATAATAAATCCTTTTTGTACAGTATTATATTCACCTTGATAATAAAAAATTATGTCATCAATTATCCCACCTTGGGGGTTTAATAAAACGCTGTACTGTGCTTGATTAGCTTGTAGACGACTTAGATCGGAAGGAACCAAGCGTTGGAGTTGAGAAACTAAATTTTTAGCTTGTAAAGTAAACTTACCCATGTGGGAAATATCGAACATCCCAGCATTACTTCTAACAGCCTCATGCTCAGCAGTAATCCCAGAAAACTGTAACGGCATTTCCCAGCCACCAAAACTAGTAAACCGCGCATTACAGCCTTGTATAGCCGAGAATAAAGGCGATCGCGCTATCATTGCCATTCCTTCTTGATTAGCCACAGACAAATAAAGCTTTTCTGAATCAACATCTTTAAATATCCTACAAGAGTCAGGGGATTTTAGATTTTAGATTTTAGATTTTGGATTTTGGATTAAAATCTTCCTCTTGTCTCCCCATCCCCTTATCTCCCCATCTCGTTCCTTTGCTGCTAAGTATGGTTAAATGTGGATGTATTGAGTTTTATTAAGTAAACATTATGAAATTTTGGCAAGTACTAGCTAGCTTGGTTTTAGCTATTGTTGTGCTTTTTTATCCGTTGTCGGCGAACGCGGCAAGTTCTTCTAGTATTTCCCGTGCGGCTGGTAATGAATTATCTGGTAAGGATTTATCCGGTCAAAGCTTAGTAGGACAAGAGTACACCACTCTGAGTTTAGAAGATACTAATTTTAGCAACGCCGATATGCGCGGTGCTGTTTTTAATGGTTCGTTATTACAAAATTCAAATTTGCACGGTGTTGATTTTACAGACGGGATAGCTTATTTAACAAGCTTTAAAGAGGTGGATTTAAGTGATGGGGTTTTTGCCAATGCAATGATGTTACGTTCTATTTTTCGTAATGTTGATGTTACTGGCGCTGATTTTAGTGGTGCCATTTTAGACCGCGTAGAAGTTAATAAACTCTGTGAAACCGCTAGTGGTATTAATTCTAAAACCGGCGTTTCAACTCGTGCTTCTTTGGAATGTAGTTAGTTGAAAGGATGGGTAATTGGTAATGGGTAATCGGTAATGGGTAATGGGGAGAATTAATTCTTATACCGTTACTGTATAAAGCGCTTAATCCAGCCTACGCAGGTAGGCTTTGTAGTATTAGCCCCAGCCTTCTAGGCTGCGGGTGTTTTTGTAAATTCTCACTCTTAATTCCTACCAATTACCAATTACCAATTACCAATTACTGAGCTTTCTTCTCTTCAGCTTCAGGCTTTTGGTATTTACCTGGATACTTTCTTTGGAAGTAATCTTCCAGAACTTTTTTAACCATTGGTGCGGCAACGGCACCACCACCACCACCGGAGTGTTCTGCGAATGCTAAGATGACAACTTCTGGTTTGTCGGCGGGTGCATATGCACCAAACCAAGCGTGATTTGCTTTAACGCGATTGGATCTCCAGGCTTCAGCGGTTCCGGTTTTACCTGCCAAAGGCGGGATTGTTGGCGAATTCATTGACTTAGCCGTACCATCTGTAATTACTTGTCGCAATCCTTTACGAATAATCTCGACGGTTTTTGGTTTCATACCTACGGATTCTCGCCATTTCTTTTTCTCTTCGTTGTCTTTGAGAACGTGGGGCTTAACTAAATAGCCGCCGTTTGCTGGTACGGCGAACATTCTTGCTACTTGTAAAGGTGTAGTTAGCAATGCTCCTTGACCGATTGACATATTTACTGAGTCGCCTACCGTCCAATCGCGTTTCCACAACTTTCGTTGATAATCGTTATCGGGTACAAAGCCTTTCGATTCGCTGAAGGAAAATTCCGAGCCTGTTTGTACTCCGAATCCAAATTTACGAGTCCATTTAATCAAATTCTTACCGCCGACTCTTGCCCCTACTTGGTAAAAGAATGTATCGCTACTCATAGCTAAAGCCCCCGGAAATCCCAATGGTCCGAATCCAGCATGGTTCCATTCATTAAAACGGTGTCCGCCAAAGGATAAAGAACCGTAGGTTTGCAGCACCGTACTCGGAGAAAACTTACCCGATTCTAAACCTGCGGCTATAGTCACAACTTTAAAAGTACTTGCAGGGGGATAAGCTCTGAAAGCACGATTGAGCATGGGATGGTTTTTACCTAAGAGTATTGCCTGTAATTCTTTAGGTGAGGGATTTTGCTTGGAAAATACGTTGGGGTCAAATGCCGGATTGGACACCATTGCTAAAATACCACCGTTATTAGGATTTAAGGCAATAATTGTGCCGGTTTGTCCTTGCAAAGCTTTATAAGCAGCTTTTTGTAAATCTATATCTATAGTTAACTTAATATCTTGACCGGGTTTTGCTTGCTTTACGCCTAATGTTCTCAAAGGACGACCTTTACCATCAACTTCCACCTGTTGACCGCCCCATTCTCCCCTCAACGTAGTTTCAAAAGCTTTTTCCACACCCATTTGTCCTATGACATCTCCCAAACGGTAGCCGTCTTTCTTTTTCTCGGCTAACTGTTCTGCGGTGAGTTCGCGGGTATAGCCAATTACATGAGCTAATTCTGCCCCATGAGGATAGTAGCGAACGGCTTCCCGATTAATTTCTACTCCTGGCAACTCCGTTTCGTACTCTTTTAAAGCCGTAATTTGCGCGAGGCTAATATCGCGAGCAATTCTTACTAAAGAGGAAGAGTTGGGTCCGGCTTCTTTTAATTTATCTTCAATTTCTTTTTGGGGTATACCAAGGATTTGAGATAAACGCGGGCCGATTGTGTTCCATGTCTCTTCTTTCTCATGAGCCATAGGCCACAAATATACAGAATGAGGATAGCGAGTTGTAGCTAACAGCTTGCCATTTGCGTCATAAATATTACCTCGCTCTGGCTGTCGGAGAATCAAGCGAATTCGATTATCTTGCGCTCGTTTTTTGAAGCTTTCTCCTTTAACTATTTGTAAATATGCTAATCGACCAAGTATTCCACTTGTCAACAATAAGGTGAGTACGATTAAAAATATAGATTGATAGCCTTTACCTACGGTACGTGCATCTTTTTCCTTACCGATGCGAGGTAGTTGTAATAAGGTCATAAGACAAAAATTAATAAAGAAAATAGCATTATCTGTATACGATTGCGTCTTGGTGCTAACCGGGAGACGACTGTTAAATAATTGAAAGAGTATATTATGTTTTAGTGTATTCTTAGCTACTTTGTGCTAAATATTAAAAGCCCTCAGAATATTTACTTTTTAGTTGTCATATGACTGATTTTATGATTCATTCGCCGCGTTTGTTAACGAGTAAATTGTTTTTGACGTATACAATAAACCAAAGTGCCTTCAAAAGTCAGCAACTATAGACTACATTTGGTGGTGCAAATACGTACAAACACGCGATTATCAAAAGGATTATGTCTCAAACTATAACGCAGCAGCAAGAGGATATGACGACTTTCGAGTCGCTTGATGTTGAACTGTCTGGAGTGTTCAAGTTTTTTAACAAAGAACCGGCTTTACACGGGATAGATTTAGATGTCAGACAAGGAGAATTTTTTAGTATTCTCGGTCCTTCCGGTTGCGGAAAAACAACTATCCTACGTTTAATTGCTGGTTTTGAAAAAGCTGACGCTGGTGAGGTCTTTATTCAAAGTCGTCCTATGGCTAAAGTCCCCCCTCACCGCAGACCAGTCAATACTGTTTTTCAAAGTTATGCTTTGTTTGACCATCTTAATGTATGGGATAACATCGCATTTGGCTTGAAATTAAAAAAGCTGCGGAAAGCTCAAATTGTAAGTAGAGTCCAAGAAGCTTTAGAACTCGTGAAAATGGAAAGTTTGCGATCGCGATTTCCCTATCAACTTTCGGGAGGTCAACAGCAAAGAGTTGCATTAGCACGGGCTTTAGTCAATCGTCCAGCAGTGGTATTGTTAGATGAACCTCTGGGTGCGTTAGATTTGAAGCTGCGTAAGGAAATGCAGGTTGAGTTATTAAATTTACATAGAAACTTGGGATTAACTTTTATCATGGTAACGCACGACCAGGAAGAAGCGTTGTCGTTATCTCAACGTATTGCGATCGTTAATCATGGAAAAGTTGAACAAATCGGCACCCCAAACGAAATTTACGAACATCCGCTATCACCTTTTGTAGCTAATTTTATTGGGGATACTAATCTGTTGTCGGGGGAAATAGCAGATGTAGATGCAGCCAATATCGAAGTAATGACTAAAGCCGGACTTAAAGTGATTGTTAAGCGCAATCTATTCACCCCTACCGGCGTATCCCAAAGTGTATCATTGAGCGTGCGTCCGGAAAAAATTCAGCTTTCGCTATATAAACCTAGCGTTCAAAATAACTGTTTTGAAGGACGTTTGGTGAATGTGATGTATTTAGGAACTCACGTTAATTATGTAGTTGAATTAACGCCTTTTTTACATATTACAGTAATGCAGCCGAGTACCTTTGGAATGTTACCAGACCCCGAAACACCAATTTATGCTTGGTGGGCTGAGGACGATTGTTTGGCTTTACTTAATAACCAATAGTTTAGTATGGCGGATGTTTATTTTATCCATGTTTATTTTTATTTGTCGATTTAGATAAAAAAGAAATAAGAAATGATTAGAAGAAGAGAATTTTTTACAGGGTTAGCTGCACTTTCTGGATTAACAACTGCAAGTTGTGGTTGGAGATTAGGTGATGTAAGAACATCTTCTAACATAGTTAGTGCGCTTGATGAATTGCATCTTTTTACTTGGAGTCAATACACAGATAACAATTTATTAAAAACTTTTACTACTCAAACTGGCATCAAAGTACTTGCAGATGTATATGATGCGAATGAAGTAATGCTGGCTAAATTACAGGCAAGCGGTGGTGGTAGTTACAGCCTGATTTATCCATCAGATTACATGGTAGGTAAGATGGTAAATAAAGGATTATTAAAACAAATTGATCGCAAACGTTTAATCGGTTTGGATAATTTATTTCCGCGCTTTCAAAATCCCGAATATGACCCTAATAATAGCTATAGCGTCCCCATGAGTTGGGGTACTACTGGCTTTATTTACAATTCAGAAAAAATTACCGCAGCCCCTCAAGACTGGAATTATCTGTGGCAAAATCAACAAAAACTTTCTAAACGAATCACCTTACTTAATGATACACGAGAAGTGATAGGTGGAGTTTTAAAAATGTTGGGTTATTCTTACAATTCTCAGAATGAAACCCAAATTAAACAAGCTTATGAAAAACTACAAATTTTGAAACCCGACATTGCTGCTTTTAGTACAGATGGATGGCAAAATCAAATCATGTCAGGAGATTTATATTTAGCGATGTGTTATTCCTCAAATGCTTTTCAACTAACCCGAGAAAACCCTAAATTAAAATACGTCACACCTCAAAGTGGTTCATCTTTATGGACTGATACTATTGCCATTCCTCAAACATCTAGTAACTTAAATGGTGCCTATGAGTGGATAAACTTCATGTTAAAACCAGAAGTTGCAGCACGGATGAGCCAACGTTTAGGTATTGCGACTCCCAATAGTGCAGCTTTTGAATTATTACCCCTACAAATTAAAAACAATTCAACTTTATTCCCACCAGAAAATGTTTTACAAAAATGCGAACGTCTCGCTCCGATTGGAGAATTTGAAGAGGTTTACGAACGTTACTGGACTAAGTTAACGAGTGGGTGAGGGAATTTTGGATTTTGGAGTTAGGAGTTAGGAGTTAGGAGTTAGGAGTTAGGAATTAGGAGTTAATACCACCAGAGTTATTAATCAGTGTCATCAGTGTCATCCATTTAATCCGTGTTCGGGGTTAGGAGTTATTTTCTTCCCCATTCTCCATTACCCATTCCCTATTCCCTACTCCCTTCAATCAAACAACATCTACCATCAATTCTTCACTACAACCTAAACTTCTCCGTTCTTTGAAAAAAGCCTGTTTCATGCCTTGAGTATAAGGCTTAAACAATTCTTTTTGTTCGGGATCTAAACGGCTTTCCATTTCGTCAGCTAGAACTTCACACCATTTTTCGGTTAGTTCCCATTTAATTTCAACTCCTTCTACCACCATTGCACATAAAGGAACTAATTCCTGTTCGATTGGGGTGATACTTTGTTCTAAAAAACACAGTAATATATAAGCTTGGAACATATTCAAATCGCGCAAACAAGAATGAGATATACCGCGATCGCTTAATTGACCCCTGCGGCTGCGATTGTTAGGCAACAATTCATTTAGCTTGCGATAAACTGATTGGGCAATGTCGGGTGATGCTGGCATCATTTGTTCGACAAGTTTCAATTGCGGTGAATCTAACTGATAATTAGCAGCATTAGCACAAACTCTTTGCCAAGGCATTGCTACTTGTTCTTCAACAAATTTTAAATAGGGAGCGAATAATGCTTGTTCGGCAGGTGTCAACCTTTTCAACATTAACTTATTAGTAAAATTCAATTGCGAGGTCATAAAACCAAGACTACGCCAATCTTTAGATACTACGTGCTGCTCTTGAAATACAATTAATATTGGCTCTAAAGCATATGCAAGTTCTTCTACTGCTGGTATAACCCACTGAGAAAGACTATTATTATCTATTTCTAGATTCGGTGACTGCTGCTGATAAACTTCAAGTAACTTTTTATAGATACGGAAAGCAAATTTTGTAATCCTTCTTGCTTCAGTTAAATCTAAAACATTCGGAATATAGTTATAAAGATTTTTAGTTTGTATCCAGCCCATTTGACAATTCACATCTAACATTTTCTCTCTTAACTTGTTAGCAGTTAAAGCCCTCCCTTCTGGTGTCGATGCTTGTAATAATTCGTCACAAGATGAATAATGAACTAGTAAAGAAGATATACCTGGTGTATAGCGACGCGCCCAAAGATTCAACACTCGCTCGGCTGAAGAAGTTTTGATAATTGTAGTAGCTTTTAGCATACATTTTTCCTACGTATTTTTTGCGATCAACAAATGAGCTTATAGTAAATTATTGCGATTGTTGTATCTAGTACAAAATTGATATTAAGTATAATGTAAGTATAATACAAGAAAAATAAGTAAAATTTTCAACTATTTTTCATGAAAACATCTTGTTATTACTATTTTCAACTCCTTTAAAAACACTTATTGAACTCTTGAGTAAAAGTATTATTTATTTTTACTGCAATAAATATTGCTAAATATAAAAAGCAGAACTAAATAGTATTTACACTTAACGGTTATGTTAATCAAGTATCAAATGTGTATAAATACTGAACCTTGTGAATCCAGATTGATTTAGACTGTCTTTGTTAAATGGTAATTTTTAAAACAATCAGGTTTGGAAAAATTGGTTCATAAAAACTTTATCAAATATCAGCCATACTTTACTAATTTTTTGTCCCGTTAACAGATATTAGCCTTGAATAAAATTTTATATTTGATATAATTTCTGTAACAATGATTACAAAATGCTACAAAAGTATTGTTAATAGCTTAACTTTAGCTGTTAAATTAAAGTCTAATTTGCTTTGCTATTATAATTTATATAGATTTTCAAGTAAATATACTTATAAAAGTCGAGGATAAAGTTACCCTTATGTAAATATATCGGATGTCGAAATTATTCAAACAATCAACAAATATATAATCTAAAACTGTTTTTATTTAAAGGAATAAAGCTACTTGCTAGTTTTGTAGTTTTATATACAGTTAAACAGGCAAGCTTTTTTTATAGTTGCAATTATTAGCAAGTTGAATTGTCTAAATTTCCATACATCACCGTATCAAAATAGCAAGTAATAGCAGCAAATATTGCTATTAGGTTATAAATATTAGCGTTTCTAGCTTTAGACTTATCATTGGATAATTTTTTGGGATTGTTCAACTATTTATTTATAATTCAACGCTTGGGAAATCAGTGTTAATTTATGGTTATTTGAAGAAATAATACCTGTAAAAGTTTTTGTATTTTACTTTTATAGAATGCGATCCAAAACCTTTTTAGCAATCTTATTCTCAGACGAAGTATTTATCGATAACCATAGCAAAGGAAGATCATAATAATTGTTGCGCGATATTAGAATCTGTTATAATTTTTTATTATGCAGGGGAATAAATTAATAAGTTAATTGATTTATTTATTGGAGTTTTCTTAATTAGTTTTAAGTATCTTTACTCAAAGATAATTTGATTATGCTCAAGCAAAGAATGGCACCATGATATATCTTTACTTGGCAAAAAAACGATTAAATATTTTCTGTAAATAGTGTAATGATAATAAGTAGTACGAATCTGATTAATAAAAATATTTTACTCACTAAATAAAATTATGTTTGTTGATTTTTGAGAATCAATAAACTTATTTTTCAATTGCATTCAGGGGAACTTATAAGTAGTTTTGGTCAACTAAATTAACCATACAATAAAGGGAGTATGAATAGATATGCAGCTAGAAGATATTGCAGCAATTAAAAAAATAGAAGAAGAAGCATGGGAAGAATTGCAAAAGTCAATTCTTTACTATCAAGGTCGTCCAGTAGGTACGGTAGCAGCTTTGGATGGAAGTGTAGACTCATTAAACTACGACCAATGTTTTGTCAGAGATTTTGTTTCATCGGCTCTACTTTTCTTAATTAAAGGACAAACGGATATAGTCCGTAACTTTCTAGAAGAAACTCTGAAATTACAGCCAAAAGATAACCAACTGGACGCTTACAAACCAGGTCAAGGTATCATGCCAGCTAGTTTCAAAGTAGTATCTCATAATGGAGAAGAGCATTTAGAAGCTGATTTTGGCGAACACGCGATCGCTAGAGTTACACCAATTGATTCTTGCTTTTGGTGGCTGATTATATTACGTGCTTATGTAGTCGCAACTAAAGATTATTCATTTGTGTATCAACCAGAGTTTCAAAAAGGTATTGGATTAATTTTGGAGCTTTGTTTAGCAACTCGCTTTGATATGTATCCAACACTGTTGGTTCCCGATGGTGCTTGCATGATCGATCGACGCTTGGGAATCTCCGGACATCCTTTAGAAATTCAATCTTTATTTTATACAGCATTGCGTGCGGCGCGAGAAATGTTAATCTGTCATGGTAATCAAGATTTGGTGATTGCGATCGATAATCGCTTACCTATTTTACGCGCTCATATTCGTAAGCATTATTGGATAGATATTAAACGTCTTAATGCTATTTATCGTTACAAAGGTGAAGAATACGGCATAGAAGCTGTTAACCAATTTAATATATATGTAGATTCACTTCCTTACTATGAATTGGATAAATGGCTGCCGAAAAAAGGCGGTTATTTAGCAGGTAATGTCGGACCATCACAGTTAGATACTCGCTTCTTTTCTTTAGGGAATTTGATGGCAGTTATTTGTGATTTAGCAAGTGAAGAACAATCTCAAGCCATTATGACTCTGATTGAAAAGAGATGGGAAGACTTAGTAGGAGATATGCCGATGAAAATTAGTTTTCCGGCATTAGAAAATGAAGAATATAGACTAATAACCGGATGCGACCCGAAGAATATTCCTTGGTCTTATCATAATGGTGGAAGTTGGCCAGTTCTAATGTGGATGCTAACAGCCGCAGCGATTAAAACAAATAAAATATGTATTGCCGAAAGAGCAATTAGTGTTGCTCAACTACGTCTTCAAGAAGATGAATGGCCAGAATATTACGATGGTAAGCGCGGAAGATTAATTGGTAAGCAATCTCGAAAATATCAAACTTGGACAATTGCGGGATTACTATTAGCAAAAGAAATGATTAAAGAGCCATCTTATTTATCATTGGTCAATTTTGAGCCATTTAGTTTAGAGGAAGCTTCTAGGGCTTGCGAATTTGAAATTGATAGCTTTGATGCCTAATTCCGTTTATAGTTAAAAGTTCAAAATTTATGTTGATAATCTCTCTCGCAAATGTAAAGTAAAGTGAGGGGGATTATTTTTTGGGAATAGCTTAAAGGTTAAAGGTTACAGGTTAAAGGTTAAAGGTTACAGGTTAAAGGTTAAAGGTTAAAGGTTAAAGGTTAAAGGTTAAAGGTTAAAGGTTAAAGGTTAAAGGTTAAAGGTTAAAGGTT
>NZ_JAYGHM010000001.1:182717-192225 GCF_034931125.1 Rivularia sp. UHCC 0363
GTTAGGAATTAAAAATTTTCTCCCCCCATCCCCCCATCCCCCCATCCCCCCATCCCCCCATCCTCTATGACTTCTTCCCGTCAACAAGCTTTAATTGCCCTGCGAGATGTTCATCAGGGAGCTTATGCTGACGTAGCATTGGATCGAGTGCTACGAAAAGTTGAATTACCAGATAATGATCGCCGTTTGGTAACGGAATTGGTTTATGGGAGCGTCAGAAGACAGCGAACTCTCGATGCAATTATTGACCAATTAGCAACAAAAAAATCTCATCAACAACCTCTATTACTCCGCTCGATTTTGCACTTGGGTTTATATCAACTGCAATTTCAAAAACGTATTCCTCCTAGTGCTGCCGTTAATACTACCGTTCAACTAGCTAAAGATAACGGTTTCTCCGGTCTTTCTGGCTTTGTGAATGGTTTGTTACGAAAGTATGTTCGGCTTGGAGAAGTCGAGGGGGGAGAATCTTCTCATATTTCCATAAAATTACCGGAAAATCCTGTGGAACGGTTGGGTATTTTACATAGTTTTCCGGACTGGATTGTCAGTTTATGGTTAGAACAGTTCGGTTTTGCACAGACGGAACAATTATGTGAATGGATGAATCAAACCCCAACTATTGATTTGCGAGTTAATCGACTTCGTTCTTCATGTGAAGAAGTTGAAACGGCTTTACAAAATCAAGGTATTTTATGCGAACGCATTCCTAATTTACCCTACGCTTTACGATTATTAAGTAAGAGTGGTGCTATTAAGAATTTACCCGGTTTTAATGAAGGCTGGTGGACAGTACAGGATAGTAGCGCTCAATTGGTGAGTTATTTACTGAATCCGCAACCTGGTGAAGTGATAATTGATGCTTGTGCTGCTCCAGGTGGTAAAACAACCCACATCGCCGAATTAATGGGAGACGAAGGGGAAATTTGGGCTTGCGATCGCACTGCTTCACGTCTGCGTAAGCTGCAACAAAATACTCAACGTCTCAATTTAAAGTCAATTCAAATTTGTACGGGTGATAGTCGCAATTTAGCTCAATTTCAAAATGCCGATCGGGTATTACTTGATGTTCCTTGTTCGGGATTGGGAACTCTTCACCGTCACGCTGATGCACGTTGGCGACAAACCCCACAAAGTGTAGGGGAACTTTCTATACTTCAAGAAGAACTATTGTTACATACCTCAACTTTTGTCAAGGATAATGGCTGTTTAGTTTATTCTACCTGTACGCTGCATCCAGCCGAAAATGAAGGCGTTATCAAGTCGTTTTTGAAGTCGAGTCCGAATTGGAAAATTGAACCTCCTGCAACTAACTCACCTATTCGTGAATATTCTACAGATGAAGGTTGGATTAAAGTATTACCCCATAAACACAACATGGATGGTTTTTTTATGGTGTGTTTAAGAAAAAAGCCCAGTTAAAATTGTAAAATTTTATTGAGAAAAAATTATTGAAGGAGGTGAACGTGATTAGTAATCCTGATGTCAAAAAATTGTTAAAAATCTTGATTGCAGCTGCTTGGATTGATGGTAGGATTCAGCCGGAAGAAAGACAGTATCTTCAGCAAATAGCGAAAGAAAAAGATATTGCCACAGACCCAGAAATTAAACCTTGGCTGTATGAATTAGTTCCTGTAAAACCAGAGGAATGCTACAAATGGGTCAAGGAATACTTAGGTAATTCTCCCAGCACCGAGGATTGTCAAAATTTAATCCAGGAGATTGGTGGTTTAATTTACAGCGATGGTGAAGTTGCGATCGAAGAAGCCAAGTTGCTAGCTAAATTACAACAACTATCCGATGAAAGTGAGTCACATAAATCGCGTTCAACGATGATTCTTAAACACATTCAAAAACTTTACCGTCGTTGGGTTAAAGTGCAAAACTGAAAAAGATTTAGGAATTAGGAGTTAGGAGTTAAGAGTTACAATGTTTACCCGCTTCAGTTAGTAAACCTCCTAAGAAGTGAGGAATTAATTAATTTTTCTGCTTGATTTCGCTAAAAAACCGTAGCCGTTATTTTAAGTCGGAGGGGTAACTCTCCGGCTTATTTTTTGATTAATTTTGAATTAATCTAAATCTCATTACAACCTATAAACCGGGATTTTCTTCTTTATCAACGTCGGGTACAAAATCAGGACGTTCCTTATTTTCCCAACCAACAGGACGCTTGGAATTGTACCAAGCGATCGAACCGATAGTTACAGCGGCTATAAAGCCAACTACATATACAGCCGTAAAAGCCCAAGGGAAATGAGGTTCGGCTGCTGTTTGTGCAGCAGTTTGCATTAATAAATTCATAAATTTCATCTCCTAAAATAGGCAACATTACCTAATAATGTATTAAATAAAGCGTACCATCTGCATCTATCGGTTGGGAGATGGGAGATAAGGAGACAATTACCAATTCCCAATTCCCCATTAATTATTCTGACGAGGCTGGTTTAAGTCTTTCGCGCCAAGATGATGAACCTGACGTAGGAGCGGATTTCTGTACAGCAGGTGCCGAAGGTTGCTTACGCTTAGGAGGTGATGAGGAACGTTGTTTCTGAGGAGACGATGATGAACGGCTCCTACGAGGAGTAGTTGGTTCCGTACTTCTTCTACGTCTTTGGCTGCGAGATGAGCCAGATGAACCAGAAGATGATTCTCTCAACGAACCCGAACTTACGCTGCGACGACGACGTGTGGGGGTAGTTGATTCCTCTTGCGTTTGAGAAGTACTCCTTCTTCTACGGCTTCTAGTCCTGGTTTGAGTATTACTACTGTCGGAAGTATTTGTGTTAGTTCTTCTAGTAGTTCTACGCCGTGAAGAATTTCTCCTGGTTGTATTTTCCGAATCATCTTCAGAATCGTCTGAATCGTCTGCCTTGCTAGGAACCGCTTTAGTAACAAATCTTCTAGGTTTAATTGGCTCAGCTTTAATAGTACCTTTCCTTCCGTCTAACTTGGGTCGTTGGGGGAATTTCTCGACGGGCATTCCATCGGTGGCTTCCTTCATAAATTGTCGCCAAGTATAAGCGGCGGTGGTACTGTCGCCGTAGGTGGGTTGGTTATTGTCGTTACCCAGCCACACACCCGTTACCAATTGAGGAATAAACCCAACAAACCATAAGTCCCTCGCTTCATCCGTGGTACCAGTTTTACCTGCCACGGGACGATCAATTTGAGCGCGGGTTGCGGTTCCGGATGTAACTACGTTTTGTAGCATCCAAGTAGTGATGGCGGCGCTATCAGCATCTAATGCTCGCTTTCCTTTAAAATCTGCCGACCAAACTACTTCACCGTTACGATTGAGAACGCGGGTAATTGCATGGGGTTCTACGTGCATTCCTTTGTTCGCAAAGGTACCGTAAGCGCTGGTTAATTCTAGTAAATTTACTTCATTAGAACCCAATGCCATCGAAATAACGGGTTTGATTTCGGATTTAATTCCCATCTTGTGAGCTAGGTCGATGGTTGGCTGGTATCCGACTTTCATTAACACTCTTACCGCAACAATGTTAATTGATTTAGTCAGGGCATCGCTCATATTTATCCAGCCCCGGAAGCCTTCATCGTAGTTTTTCGGCTCGTAACCATCAATTACTATTGGTGCATCTAAGTAACCGTCGAGGGGATTTTTCCCGGTTGCTACTGCTGCTGCGTAAACAAATCCTTTAAATGTCGAACCGGGTTGTCTTTGGGCTTGGGTAACGCGATTAAACTTGTTTTGACCAAAGTCTTTTCCCCCAACCATTGCTTTGATTTCACCGTTGCGAGGATCTATAGCAACCATTGCTGCTTGCTTAAATCTTTGCCAGCGTCCTTCATTCTGCAAGGTTTTATCGACTGCTGCTTCTGCTTTCTTCTGCCAAGTTGAATTAAGGGTAGTTTCTACAACTAATCCTCCACCTTCTAATACATCTTTTTCAACGTATTTGGGCAGTTCTTTCTGGATAAAAGTAATAAAATACGGTGCTTCTATGTTCAGTCGCTTGGGCAAACTTGCTTTAACCGTCAAAGGTTCTGATGCAGCTTGTTGTTTTTCTGCGGGTGTAATAAATCCATCTTCTAGCATCCGTTGTAATACTAGATTCCGCCGTTTTTTTGCAGCTTCTGGATTTTCTACGGGAGAAAAGACATTAGGAGCAGGAGCTAAACCGGCAATTGTTGCCATTTCGCCCAAACTCAGCTTATCTAAAGGTTTGGAAAAATAAACCCATGCTGCATCTGCTACACCATAAGCCCCCGAACCTAAATAAATTAGATTCAAATATCTTTCTAAAATCTGGTCTTTAGTTAATTCTTGCTCTAACTTCTGAGCTAAACGAACTTCTTGTAGTTTGCGCGTTACTGTTTTATTCCGATTGAGAAACAAAATCCGCGCTAGCTGTTGCGTAATGGTGCTTCCACCTTGTACTACGTCTTGCGATCGCAAGTTACTGGTAACAGCCCGCAAAATTCCTTGAGCGTCGATTCCACCGTGTTGTTTAAATCTTCTGTCTTCGGAAGCAATAAAGGCTTTTTGCAATTTGTCTGGTATCTGTCCGATTTCAAGCTTCTCTCTTGTCGCTTCGCCTTGCTGATACAAAATTGTACCATCGCCAGCTTTAATTGTCAGGGTTTGCTGTCTGGATGCTGCGTTTAATTGCCCGCGAGAAGGCAAAGTTTTGTCTATCGACCACACGCCATAACTAACAGCGATTATCCCACTACTGACACCCAAAGTTGTCCAAAACCAATAACGACGATAAAGTGGCTTGCCTTTACCAGGTAGTTTGTCAAGTACCTTGACTGAAACTTTTTGAGCTTCACCTAAAAATTGCTTTGTTTTTCCCCCTATTGTTGCTGATGATTTTGTAGTTGATTTAGTCGGCTCCTCTTCAACCCAATGAGCCGGAGGTGACACTTTTTGAGCAATCAACTGCGAATCTTGCAAATCTTCATGATTTTTTCCAGCCCCAACTAATTCTGTTGGGAGCGCGTCTTTTGTCATCGATTCCGAGTTTTGCTCAACAGATCGATCCGGTTGAGAACTCGGCTTATTCTTAAGTCCGTTGGTCAAGCTATTTGCTTGTTGCCTGAACCAAGAGGTAAACTTCGCCACGTTAGTTCCTCGCTTCAACTAATTGCAGCCTAAACACCACGAAAAGCGTTTCAGATTGTTGCCCCATACCCGTGTTAGTATAATATCCTATAGATATTTAGATGATTAAATTAATTAAATAGATTTACTGAATTAAAAGCTTTTATCTAGATTTTCCTCATAAAAATTTGTATTTATTAATACTTTTGCTCCGTAACATCAACTAATTTACCATAAGACTATATATTTGTTTGTATTCGGGAGATATATAGTTTGTATGCAAAGCGCGATTGCTTTTGGTAGTAATATAGGAGATTCACGGGCAATTTTATCAGCATCTGTAAAAAATTTATGTCAAATTCCAGGCATTACACTCAAAGCAAAATCTAATTGGTACAAAACCAAAGCTGTTGGTCCACCGCAACCAGATTATTTAAACGGCTGCATTAGCGTAGATGTAGATTTAGACCCTTTCAAACTATTAGAAATTTTATTAGAAATTGAAAATAAATTTGGAAGGGAAAGAAAAGAACATTGGGGAGCGCGGACTCTAGATTTAGATTTGTTATTATACGATGACTTAATATTAAATAGCCCTACTTTACAAATTCCCCATCCACGAATGATACAGCGAGCTTTTGTATTAGTACCTTTAGTGGAAATTGCTCCCGATTGGATAGAACCAGTTAGCAAACGTGCAATCAAAGAACTTGTGAAAGAGGTAGACTGTTCTGATGTATGCCTGTTTCCAGGTAGCTAATTTTACCTGTTGGCATTGCAATTGGTACATTCAAAAAATTAACTATGGCATTAGGCACAGAACTACCGCAGCTATTACAGCAGCGCTTCTTTTATAAAGGAAGAAAGTTTGATTTTGAAGTGAATCGCTTGCGCTTACCTAACAATTCAGTGGGAGATTGGGAATGCATTCGTCACCCTGGTGGAGCTTTAGCAGTACCCGTAACCTCAGAAGGTAAATTAATACTTTTGCGTCAGTATCGTTTCGCAGTTGCTGGTAGACTGTTGGAATTTCCCGCAGGTACGGTGGAAGATTCGGAAACTCCCTTCGATACAATTAAGCGCGAAATAGAGGAAGAAACGGGTTATCGTGCGAAAAAATGGCAGAAGCTAGGAGAATTTTTCCTTGCACCAGGATATTCAGATGAGATTATCTACGCATATCTAGCCCAAGATTTGGAAAAGTTAGAAATACCGCCGAAATTAGATGATGATGAAGACATCGAAGTTTTGTTTTTTACCCCCGCAGAATTAGAGAAAGCGATTTTACAAGGAGAGCCAGTTGATTCTAAAACGATTTCTAGCTTTATGTTAGCTCGTGCTTATTTGAGTTAGCGCGATCGCATTCATTGCATCACACAGAACCAATGTCTCTCTCTCACCTCTTCGCGCACCAGCTTTTCAACTGTATTTAAGCAAATACTCTCGTATTTGTTCAGATGCCAAAGTAAAAGCTATTTTTTCTGCATCTATTTTTGCTCCCCAGAATATTGCTTGTTTTCCTTTGACTCCTTCTACAGGACGGCTAAACTTTATCGGATTAGTCAATTGATAAGCATAATTTCCTGAAAAACCAACACAACTAACGATTTTTACCGCACCAACAATCGCACCACGTTTGACTTCTGTCGGCTCGATGCCATAATCAGCAAAATAATCGTCACTTTGCTTAGATTGAGAAGCGTGTATTAAAACCCATCCTCTACGATTTGTCGGTTGTGACCGATATTCATCTTTTTTGATTCCTAGACATATAGCATAGGCATAAGGAGCATGGATGCTGATGGCTTTCAGCTTCGGTGGATAATTTATTTCAATACTCATAAGATATAAAAACCATGAAAATGATGCGCTACTAATATAGGCACGTTTTGATGATTTTTATGGAATGATGTTGCTTAAGCCGCGTTATCGTCACCAAACTTTTTTGTTTGAAACCAAAACGCGGGGAGACTACATTTGTTACAGGTGGTTCAAAAAATATTGGTATAATTAATATTGGGTTATACAATCACTACTTGTAAGTTAAAAAACACAACTCAATTTTCCCGACGAGAATTTCTTCGCTTCATTCCTTGATTAGCTCGATCTGCTTCAGGTACTTTCATTGAGTTTTCATCTGGTTCAATCCGAGAACCATATCTAGTTGCATAAACTTGGGTAAATTCGGCACCAAAAAAGATAATTTGGGCAGCGTAGTTAATCCAAGCCAAAAGAACTATCAACGAACCCGCAGCACCGTAAGCCGAACCGAAACTACTGTTACCTAAATATATACCCAGAAGAGATTTACCAATTACAAATAATAATGAAGTCATAGCCGAACCGATCCAGACATCGTTCCAAGCGATTTTCGCATCTGGCATTACTTTATAAATTAAAGCAAACAATACGGTAATAATTGCAAAAGAAATTGCAAAGTTACCGATTTGCCATAACCAATCAAATCCCGGCAATAAGCTGTTAAAGTATTTAAGCATCGCCTCTAAAGCAGTATTAACAATCAGCGATACCAATAATAAAAAGCCTACACCACCAACCATTGCAAAAGATAAAAAACGTTTGCGGATAATTTTCCAAATACTCTGTCCTTTCTTCGGCTCTACTTCCCAAATCGTGTTAAGTGCGTCTTGAATTTGAGCAAAAACGTTACTTGCACCGAACAACAAAACCCCAATACTGATAATTGAAGCAATATTACGTGTATCAGGTTTCTGAGCATTTTGCAGCGCTGTTTGAATTACTTCCGCACCAGCTTTACCCACCAAACCCTGTATTTGTTTAACAATCTCACCGCTAGCAGCTTCATCTCCAAAAACAGCACCCGCGATCGCGATCGCAATAATCAACAATGGTGCTAAAGAAAAAATCGTGTAATACGACAAAGCAGCAGCTAACCGAGAAGCTTTATCATCATTCCATTCTTTAAATGTTTCTTTTAATAACCTCCAAATCTGCTTCAAACTCATCAAAATTCTCCTTCTAGCGGGATGTGACCTTTATTATCACTCATTCATACTAAAAATATCTATCCAAAGGCATCTTCCCAAAGGTGTTTGTATAGGTTTCTTGAGGAAGAATTGCAATTTGATTTACATCTTGACCTATGTCACAAATGAATTCAACAGAAAAATTTGAGTTAGAAAGAGAATTAACTGATTTTGTTCAACAACTCGATGACTGGTTAGAAATGCCGATGGTAGTGCTGGGCTTTGCATGGCTGGCTCTATTAGTCATCGAACTAATTTGGGGAGAAATTCCCTTTCTCAATGCCGTTTCGACAACTATCTGGATTATATTTATTTTTGATTTTCTATTACGATTTAGTTTATCTCCACGCAAACTTAAATATCTTAAAAATAACTGGCTTATAGGTATTTCCCTGTTAGTTCCAGCATTACGAATTTTTCGATTCGTGCGAGTTTTACGCTTAGCAAGAGTTGCCCGTGCCACACGTTCCTTACGATTATTACGGATAGTCGGCTCCCTAAATCGGGGAATGCGATCGCTACGAACTACCATGACTCGCCGAAATTTTGGCTATGTACTAGGACTCACTTTAATTGTGACTTTTGTAGGGGCAGCGGGAATGTATGCATTTGAAAGAGATCTTCCCGACGGAGAAGGGATAAAAAGTTACAGCAACGCTCTCTGGTGGACGGCAATGTTGATGATCACTTATGGAGGTGACTATTCCCCGCAAACTGCTCAAGGACGAGTCTTATGTTTTATATTAGCTCTGTATGCCTTCACCGTATTCGGGTATTTTACAGCAGCAATAGCTACATTTTTTATTGGTAGAGATGCGGAAGACGAAGAAGCATCATTAGCCAGTTCTCAGTCTATTACTGCCTTACACGAGGAAATCAAAGCATTAAGAACGGAAATTCAAGCAATGAGAAACGGGGAATAGGGGACAAGGGGAAAATTCACAATTACCAATTACCAATGCCCAATTCCCAACTCTCAACTCCATTCAGTTAAAATCAAGATATTCAATATTATTAAGTATCGGCTGTGGACACTGCAACTTGCCCTCGCTGCAAACAAACTATAAACTCCCAGGCTGTGACCTGTCCTTTTTGTCGTACCCAGCTTAAAGCTTACGGACATCCCGGAATTCCTTTACATCAAGCTAGGGGGGATGAATATCTTTGCGACACCTGTACCTACCACGCTAATGATACTTGCAACTACCCCCAACGCCCCTACGCTAAAGAATGCACTCTTTACCAAAATTTAGAAGAACGCAATTTACAATTACTTGCTCAAAATCAAAAACCAAGTTTGAATGTAAGCATTAATAATTGGGTAAGACGCAATCAAAGTTTATTATTAATACTCGGTTTGCTATTTATCTGTTTCTTATTAGTTCTGTACCGCTCTTAGGGATTAAGGAATAAAGAGAGATGGGGAGAATAA
>NZ_JAYGHM010000001.1:192311-218775 GCF_034931125.1 Rivularia sp. UHCC 0363
GTTTAACCTTTGACCTTTAACCTTTAACTTTTCGGAATTCTGTATTCAGCTAAATTCAAAATTCTACGACTTAAATTCCTTTTTTGATAAGTTCTCACAACTTCCCCACCCAATTTTTCCGGTATGCTGCGACTGGGATAATTCTCCTCATCTACGGGGTAAGTAAAATATTCGCAATCTAAATTTTCTTCACACCAGTTTTTCATCGCTACAACTGTTTCTAAACCATAACCATTACTGTGGGCTGTTTTTTTCAGCCAAATCCCGAATTCTGGTTGTTTGCTATTAATGCGATGAATTCCAGCACAACCCAAAAATTCTTGAGTATCTTTTTTTAAAATTACTAGTATTAATTCGTGTTCGTTTTTCATCCCCTCCAGAGAGCTTTTGATAAATGATGCTGTTTCCGCGATATTTTTCGCTGGACGAGGGTACATATAAGTTGTAATTTCTTCGGTAAAAGTCTCGTAAATTGGTTTTTTATAGTCCAATGATATAGATTTGAGTAAAAGGCGATCGCTTATCATTTCTATTTTCAATAAATAATGTGTTGACGCAAGTTGTTGAAATATTTTACTAATTAGGTCTTTCGCTAATTTCATTTTTTTGACTCCCAAAACATATATAGCAATTTCCAGTTGGATGCAATACAGATTTGACCTCACCCTGTCCTCCGGACATCCCTCTCCGATATTTTGGAGAGGGAATGAGGATGAGGTTTTTAATGTATTCTACCCAACCGAAAACCGCTATAGTTATTTGTAAATTAATAATTATATAGACATAAATAAATTAGATATACAGTCAACCTTGATTTTATTCAAACCACATATTATAGCTTTTTAAGTGCTTAAATATCATCTGGTGTAACTTAATTTACGAACTTTTAATTATAGCTTCATACTGTTAATGAGAATTTTATTAAATAATCAATTTTATATAAAGCAAAATTAGCTAATTCCCCAACAAAAAATAATTTAATCTTTAAAAACAAAATGTTATAACAGTATCAGTTGGAATGCTTAAGTTTTGTTAAGATACCAATATTAGTGTATTCTCTGCGGAAATAGAACATTAAAGGCTGGAGAATTTAATAGCACTAATTACCCTTTTAGTTCAAAGAAACAAGTTATGACTACCTACATTTTCTTCGACGAAGCCCTACACATACTAGTAAAAGCCTTCTTAGCGTCGGTAATGTTGCTACTAACTACATCTGGAATCGGGTTAGCAGTAATTGAGACAATCGAAAAGGCAAGTCTCCGTAATCCTTGCTCAAAAGGCTTTAGATAAAACTACGGAAAAAGAATAATTTATTTTCAAAAAAACTGAGTGCAGGTGTTCGCTTGGCACTAAATGTGGGAACACTATACTTATAAAATCTTTGTTGTATTGCTTACCTAAAAATATTTTTTTTAAGTAAATACACTACCAAGGAGTTCCTATTTAAGGAGTAAGTTGTAATGAGTCTATTTGATAGAGCATCCGGTTCTCAAAGCAGAGTAAAAAACGCACTCAGTCCAGCAGAAGCTTTTACCGCGATCGTTTTGATTGCAGTTGCTTCAGACGGCAATCTTTCACAAACACAAGCGCAGGAAATTTATCAAGCACTGTCTCATCTAAAACTGTTGAAAAGCTACTCTCAGGATGAGATGCTATCGATGTTTGATATATTGTTAGGTATCATTCGACACGAAGGGGTGAATGACTTGTTTGATTCTGCGAAAGATTCACTTTCAGAAGATTTGAGAGAAGCAGCCTTTGCAGTAGCTACAGATTTAATTTTGACTGACGGTATCCTCGTTGAAGAAGAAGATTTCTTGAAAGAGTTATACCAAGCTTTACGTATTCAAGGTGAGGTAGGTCAAAAAATCATCGAAGTGATGCTTATTAAAAACCGGGGATAGTAGCTACTATACAATCAAAATTTAATATTTTTCTTAATCGATGGGTTATTAGAGAGCCAGCAGAAATTCAAGATTTAGTTAATCGCTTTCTTAACCACAATTCCATAAATACAATTGAATAACCATGTTTTTTTAATGTGCCATCATGAGTTTTAACTTGTGGTGGTACATTTTACTGGGTGATAGTTTTTATCAAATATGACGACTGTATGTAAAAATGTTAAATCCGGTACTTTCTATTTTTCCTAAAAGAACTATAGGATTAGAGAACTTTGTTTGCGAACATTATTTGCGAACGGTTCGATGATTCTTGGAATTTAATCAATTAACGCATCATTATCCTAAACCCCGGTATTATGCCCTGTTCTGCCACCCTTAAACAATTAGTTGAATTGCTTGGTGCTACTTGTGTAAATCTATCAGAAACAGCACTTGCACAATCATTCTCTGGTATACAAACAGACAGTAGAATTATTAAGCCAGGAGAAATATTTGTCGCGTTTCGCGGTGAAAACTTTGATGGACATAAGTTTGTTGGCACAGCAATTCAAAAAGGCGCATCCGCAGCAATTGTTGATTTTAAATATGACAATCCGCAATTTCCCGTACTGCAAGTTTCAGATACCCTCGAAGCTTATCAAAAAATTGGTCAATGGTGGCGCAATCAATTTTCAATACCGATAATTGGGGTTACGGGTTCGGTGGGTAAAACCACAACTAAAGAGTTAATTGCCGGAGTTTTAAGTACTCAAGGAAGAGTTCACAAAACTTATGCGAACTTCAATAATGAAATTGGCGTACCAAAAACTCTTTTAGAATTAGACGCACAACATAATTACGCGGTTATAGAAATGGCAATGCGGGGTTTAGGACAAATTGCCGAACTCAC
Organism: Rivularia sp. UHCC 0363; assembly: GCF_034931125.1. NCBI lineage: Bacteria > Bacillati > Cyanobacteriota > Cyanophyceae > Nostocales > Rivulariaceae > Rivularia > Rivularia sp. UHCC 0363. Next base: position 195,108 of record NZ_JAYGHM010000001.1, read on the forward strand.
GCAGATCGCTCGTCCTACAATTGCTGTGATTACAAATGTCGGAACCGCTCATATCGAATTACTTGGTTCGGAGACAGCTATTGCTCAAGCTAAATGTGAAATCTTGGCAGAAATGCCCCTAGATGGGGTCGCAATTCTTAATTACGACAATCCACTATTGATGGAAACGGCCGCGATTTGGCAAGGAAAAGTTATTACCTTCGGCTTTAACGGCGGCGATATTCACGGTAAATTAATTGATAATTATACTTTGGAAATCGGTGGTTTACGCTTACCCTTACCAATGCCGGGAAGACATATTGCCGCTAACTACATGGCAGCTTTAGCGGTCGCGCAAGTTTTAGGTATTGATTGGAATTGCTTTAAAAATGGTGTTGTAGTAAATATGCCGTCCGGGCGATCGCAGCAATTTACCTTGCTCAACGACGTGGTAATCTTAGATGAAACATACAATGCTGCACCAGAAGCGATGGTCGCAGCATTGAATTTATTAGCCGAAACTCCCGGAAAGCGACATATTGCGGTGTTGGGTGCAATGAAAGAACTTGGAGATAAATCCGAGCAACTGCATCAACTCGTCGGAAAAACAGCAAGCTCTCTAAATTTAGATGCCTTGATGGTATTAGTTAACTGTAGGGATGCAGAAGCTATAGCCAAGAGCGCTAAAGGAATTCCCATCCAATGCTATGCTACCCACGACGAACTAACAGATGGCTTGAAGCAATACCTCCAAGATGGCGATCGCATTTTATTCAAAGCAGCCCATTCAGTCGGACTCGATCGAGTCGTAAGTCAATTACGCGAAGATTTTAGCGTAGGAGCAATGTAAAGGTTAAAGGTTAGGAATATAAATCTCAAGCTCAAAATTATTTTCTATGCCCAATTACCAATTACCAATTACCTATTCTCAATAAAATAATAAGTCCGAACGTAGCGCCTTTGAAATAAAATTGCTCCAAAGTTGGTAAATAAGCAGGTAATTGCCAACCACAATAAAATGTAGGTAGGAAGCTGCACGACACCGATCGCAAACCAGGTGTAAACGTGCAGTATCATTACTACGGCAAAAAAAGCTGCAACGGCTGCCGATTGACAAACTTGAGACAATGGACGATGAAGTGCAGCCAGAACTATTGTTGATAATGTGGGGATTAAATTCGCTGGAACTAGGAAGGCGCAAATAGTTACACAGTGATTGCGAGAAAACTCGGTTATTGTGTTGAAATCAAGCATCAATTTTTATTAATATTTTCCACTTGTTACCATCTGTGTAACACATTTACGAAAAAAATAAATGTATTCAATTATATATTCTTGACTTAATTAAACAAAAATTAAGATTAATTACAGATTATATTAATACCTAATTTGTCAAAATTGGTTTTATTTTTTGATTGATCTTTTTCAATTGTCAACTGGCAGGAGTCCCCCGTCCTACCCCTATGGAGGCGGCGGGAGGAATGCTTTTTGCGAGTTTAATTGACAACGCATAGCTTGGTACTCCTTTTTATTAGTTTGATATTTTTAGGGTTGAACTGACCAATACGTGACCAGTTATGGTCATAGATTGAGATATTTTTGGTCTTTTCAGAATTAGTAAAGCCACCAACCCAGCCGCGTATTATTTCGCTTTTACGAGAAGTCTGGACATAATCACCTGAACGGAAACCAAATGGTGTTATTGTTCCACCTTGCCGCTTTAAAATTCCACCTTTCGAGTAGTTTTCTTGGTACAGTTTCCGTCTAAATAATTTTGGACGGGTAACAACAATAAAAGGTGCTTTGGTTACGGAGCATTCCCCAACCCAATGATGACCATGAATTTTTGCTGTGTGGAATTCCTTATACTGAATAAATGCTGTAGAGGCTAATGCAATAGCATCATTTGCATGGGTTTCTGGAACTTGCTTGGATTTATCTTTTTTGTCTTTAACAAGACCTAACTGAGTGCGATATTTTCCAGTATCTAAAGAATCTATTTCTTTGAGTGGTGCCAGTTTTGACGCTTCGGCTCTAAACCATTCTTGACCAATTGTTACAGGAGATATACCTGCGTCCGTTTCTCTTGGAATTCCCCCCACACGATTCGTCTCTAACCTCAGATACAGGAATTATTTTAGACATTTCTATTAATATCTTTAGTTCCATTTCTCTGTTAGCTTTTACGCTAGGAGGTAATTTGTTTTGACGACGGTTATTAAATCGTTTCTCTCGGTGATTGCGTAATTTAAAAGCAACTTTGCGATTAATACGCTGTCCTCTACGAGTACGACGTAGTTCTGCGCGTTTCTCCATTTTACCTGTCACAGATTGCCTATCTTTACGGGTTTTCTTAGATTTGTAAAAACCAGGGAGACAAGCATGGAACAAGACAATGGTCGCTAACTTGGATTGAAAAGCAATTCCTGTAAAAGCCTTGCCTCTATCTGTTCCTACTACTATTTTTTGTGTTTTAGTCCCAGACGGTTCGCGCAACAATTGAACATAAAAAACACCAATCTTATTTCGTTCCCCGATAGCTAACCCTGACTTTATCCACTTCCTGGCGCGTGATGGCGTGGTTGGCATAAGTGGTTTGCCATCTGCGGATATTACAGGGATTCTTGTTGCTTGTTTATTTTGATTCATGGGGATAACCCAAATTATTACTAATTTGTATTGGAGATAAATCTCGTCCCTTCGGGCAATTCAGCAAGCGATACTCATTCACGACTGAGCCGTATAGAGGTACCAACTAGGGAAATATTGGTACGTATAACCGGAGCTGAATCTAAGCGCCCTAACCAACTCTTACTTTGCATACCGTGAACTCAGTAAACCGAGTTTTCTGCAAGCCCACATTCACCTATTTTGGGAGTGTGGGTAGTTGACTTGTAATGAGTCTTGTACCTTACTCAAATGAAATCGGCTGTAATCGATCGTTGAGAGACGCTGCCGAAAGCAACGTCTCCATATATTTCTATTTATATCGAACTAAGCAACGAAGGTTTACTTCACACCAAAGTGTGCAGCTACAGCTTCGGAATCACCAATTAATTTACCATCGATAAATACTTGAGGAACGGTAGTTGAACCTGTTGCGGCTCTTAAACCACGAGTATTAAAATCTTTGTTTAAGGTGATTTCTTCGTAACTTAAACCTTGATTTTTTAGTATCTCTTTAGCGCGAGCGCAGAAAGGACAACCTTCTTTAGAAAACATGAAAACGCCTTTGGGTTTTGCAGCGTCGGGATTAATATACTTAAGCATTGTCTCTGCATCAGATACCTTGAAGGGATCGCCCGGTTCTTCTGGTTCGATAAACATTTTGTCAATTACGCCATCCTTGACAAGCATGGAATAGCGCCAGGAACGCTTACCAAAACCTAAGTCGGTTTTATCAACCAACATTCCCATTCCTTCCGAAAATTCACCGTTACCGTCGGGAATTAATCTTACATTCTCTGCCTCTTGGTCTTTTGCCCATTCGTTCATCACGAAGGAATCATTTACCGAGATACAAATAATATTGTCTACGCCATTTTCTTTAAAAGCGGGAGCCAGTTCGTTATATCCTGGTAAGTGCGTTGAAGAACAAGTTGGGGTAAATGCTCCGGGCAAGGAAAAGACTGCCACGGTTTTACCTTTGAATAAGTCATCTGAAGTAATATCCTTCCAATCATTGTTCTCACGAACCCGGAAAGTCACGCTAGGAACTTTTTGTCCTTCTTTGTTAGGCAACATAAATAAAACTACCAAATAAATTCAATTTAAGCGTAGTCGTTATGAGTATGCTTGTCAAGGGGGGTGGGGGACAAGGATAAAATTACCAATTACCCTAACGGGTCACTCAGTAGGGGTGTTGATTTTTAACTAGTTCCCAGTCGGAGACTGGGAACTCCTGTGTGTGAGGCTCCGCCTCAAGTATATTAAGAGGCAGAGCCTAGGCTGTTGACTCGGTGGTTTTTTTGGGCTAAAAGTTCATCCAGTTTTTGTGTTGGCTTTTGACGGTCGGCAGAGCCGACTGTCATGGGTTCCCATCCGGAGGCTGGGAACCAGTTAATGCATGAGCCAAAAACGGGTAAATTCTATCAAAGTCAACACCCTAGTCACTCAGTATTCAGCTTGATGAGCCTTTAGGGTAACGCAATTAGCCGTAGCTTAGCTGAACGCAAGTTCAACAATAAACCGCACCCTTGGGGTGAACCTGAGACGTTGCTGTTTTCCGCACTCCTAACTTTTAATCTTTAACCTTTTTATATTTGTATATTTGTGTCATTTAATCTCAGCATATTCAACGATAAGCTTAGGCGTGCAAATCGTAAATCATGTTGAGTTAAGGAAAAAATACCTATGAAAAAAATACTATCTATTGTGTTTTTGGTGATACCTTTGCTGTTTTTCACCTACGCTTGTGGTGAAGAAACTCAAGCAACTGTTGCTCCCAATGTTGAACAAGTAGCTCCTGTGGAAGTAAAAGTTGTTGAAAAAACTCAGACAGTTGTTAAACCTGTTGATGCTGTAAAGGTTGCTGAAGAAAAACCTGCTGTGACATCTGTAAAAGTTACTTCTGAAGAATTAGCAGTAAAACCTGTGGCTATGGCTGCTTCTCATGAGGAGGGTGCTAAGTTGTTCAAACAAAATTGTGCGGCTTGTCACGCAGGTGGAGGAAACTTAGTTAATGCACAGAAAACGTTGAAAAAAGATGCTCTTGAAAAATACGATATGTATTCTAAAGATGCAATTATTTACCAGGTAGTTAATGGTAAAAATGCAATGCCTGCTTTTGGTAAGCGTTTATCTTCTGAACAGATAGAACAGCTTGCTGAATATGTTTTAGCTCAAGCCGATAAAGGTTGGTAAAAGTTTGACTTGATTATCGAGAAAAATAATTAAAAAAATTGGTGGTTAATAGTTGCTGTTTCGTATAGACTACTACGAAAATAATTGCTATTAGCCACTAATTATGTATTAGCCTGCTTTTCGCAATCCACTATTTTTTGATTAATACTCATGCGGTTTTACCAAATTTTTCTCAGTTTGGTTATGGTTATTATACTGATGATATTTTCATTTCAAACTGAGGCTTTGGCACTAAACCAAGGTAGCTCGAAAGAATTAGAGTTGTTTCAATTAGGTATTGCACAACTCGAAAGCAATAAATATGCCCCAGCTATTGACAATTTTACTCAAGCAATTGAGATTAATTCCAAATATACAGTAGCTTACTACAATCGCTGTTTGGCTTATCTACATTCATCAGATTATCAGCACGCGATCGCAGATTGTAATACTGCCATTGAGCAAAATCCGCAGTTGTTGGAAGTTTATCTAAATCGCGGTTTAGCGTATTATAAGTTACAGCTACCAGCGGCTGCGATCGCCGATTTTGATTACTTTCTTGAGACTTACCCTTCAGACTTCCGAGCCTATTACGATCGAGGTTTGGCGTATTTCGATCAAAAAAACTATCAACAAGCGATTAGCGACTATAAAAAAGCATTAGAACTAATATCTCACACAGATACCGACCATATTGCAGCAATACACAACGAATTAGGTGTAGCTTATCTACAACTCAAAGAATTTGACTTAGCGATCGCCGATTTTACGAGCGCAATTTCCAACGATATCGAAGATGCGAGTTTTTATTGCAATCGCGGTTATGCTTTTCGGGAGCTAAAAAAACATAAACAAGCGATCGCCGATTTTACCGAATCGATTCGACGCAACCGCAACCAAGGAGCAGCTTATGTTGCTAGAGGTTTCGCGTTTTATAAAGATGGTAAACAGCAAGAAGCTTGGGAGGATTTTCTTCAAGCTGCCGAATACTTTCGCTACGCGGGAAAAATGCAGCAATTTCATCAAATTATTTATCTAATTAAAATATTGCGTCGCGATTCTCCTTTTAGATCGGAAGTTTTGTTGACAAATTTGCTTCAAAGTTAAGCATAGTATGGGCTGACAAACTTTAGAGCTTACCGCTTAATTCTCTATTAATCCGATTTATCATGTTAATAATACGGTCATTCAAAGTAATTTAACAAACTTGATGTTTTTGACAACATCGTTATAAATATTTTGTTGTTTTATAAATACTATTACCTGGTATTTACACTTAAATCAAACCAACTTATAGTTAAATGAATTACAAACTATAAAAATAATAGTGTGATGTGTGGGCATGACTATATATCAGATAACACCTCACGGTTTCGTATGGTTTGCCTCTGTGATCGCTTCGAGAAGAATTGAGAGTAAGGTTGAATATTTATTTTCGTGTGTCTATTAATCTCAGGCACTAATTCGTCTTAATTACATCTATGTACTTAATGATAGGTTTATTTGCTTAATACTTTCGGATTATCTTGTAATTTTTTTTCTGACAGAAACTAAATTTCAAGTATAAAAGATATTGTCAAGCACTATTTTTTGTAAATTCAAGATATATTGTGACAGATTTTGTAGTGGGTAACAGTAATTACAGTTCTACAACTTGATTGCAGATTACAATTACACAAATACTCACAAAATTCGGATATTGAATTTGAAGCGAGAGGGAAAACGTGAAGTTTAAAAATCCCATATCGTTTCCATTTGTGTTTGAATTTTTAGTATTTTGCATTCCTAATATAGTGAAAAATGTTTGATTCACATTCGCGCTTGTATCTACCTGACGCGCATAAGGTTATAGCACCACTCCTGTTTTTGGCAAGAATAACAAAATTAATTTTAAATTTTAAATTTTAAGGATATTACGCTATGGCTTGGGTAGCGTATAGAAGAGAAGTTGATTTACGAATTACCAGATGCGGTTGTGCATCGCGGGTTTTTGTTTCAAGTAAGACGGTTTTATGGCTTGCAGAACTTTTCGATCATCCTCAGCCAATATACGCGAACGGACTAAAATTCTCCGACCCCTGGATTCATCTAAACTTAAATCGGAGGATTACTTGTTTTTTAGGTACAAGTACGCAGTTTTCCGGAAGAACAGTAGGAAACTCTGTGTAAAGAAAATATGGGTATTAGTAAAATGAAATACCATGAATGATATTGGCTTGCTGATAACGACTGCCCTAACAACAGGACATCCATCTGTGCCTTATTTATTTAATGAAATAGCAGTCGAGCTAGATTTCGGTGTAAAAGAATCAAATCTTATTCAATCAACTGGTTTAATTACTCCTGCTCGTATTACACCACCAGAATTTATTCAATCAAGTGGAATTCAAATAGCTTCAAAAGTTATTTTACAAAAGAATGAAAATGTACTTAAAAAGATTAGAGATAGAATCGAATCTTTTGATTGTTGTCACTTAGAAGGACACTCTGTTTCTGTAACAAAACAGCCAATTGTTTTAAAAAAATATTTAGAACATAATTCGTTAGAAGCAGCTAATAGAATTATATTTCCTTCAACTTCTCCACCTACTTTAACTGATGCAATAGAAAACACTCCTCAACTCAAACAAATACAGGCAGGAGCTTCTAAGGTAAGACAAGTTAACTCAGGAAAGGTTATTAGTAACTACAACCAAAGCCTGCCAATCTTAAGTTTTGGGACTTCCGGCTTGTCCGTAAGAGTGTTGCAGCGACTGTTATTAGTTAATGGCTATCCCATTAGAGTTGATGGAAATTTCGGCGCTCTTACAGAAATTGCTGTCAAAGCCTTCCAAAGTGACCGGAATTTGGCTACAGATGGTGTAGTTGGACTACAAACTTGGCAGCAATTGACAAGATAAAAACAATGTAGGGAAAAATACTTTGCATCATACTCTTAAAAAAAACTCGTTTTAAGTATTATAAAGCACATCTATCGCCAGAGTTTTTCCTGATGCAAGCTTATGATATTGTCATAAGTAGTGTAGGTATTAGGAGGTCAAGTAGATGACCGTACTGGGTTTGCTAATAGCAACCTTCATAACGCAGGGGCAAGTGTTTCTGCCTACATTATCAACTCTATTTATCATCAATCGAGAGACGGTTCAGCAAGGTTTAATAGATCGGTGCTTACCTAGCATCGCTCAGATTAGTCATCAACCCAAGTCGTGCGTTTTAAATTACAAGTATCAAAAAATACCTGGCGTTGTGGAAAACAAAATTCCTCGGCAAGGTTCTGATTGTTCAATCGAGAGTCTTCAGAGAAAAGTGGCTTTTTCTGCAGTATTGAAAGACTATTCAATGAATGCCCAATCTTTAACTTTCGATAAAAGTCTCAGACTTGCTCCCAAAAAATGGGATATACCACAGACAACAGATTACCAGCGAGAGCAGCGTTTATTAGCTCAGTATTATCGAGGTCAACAGCTACCAGTTTTACGTTATGGTCATACTGGGGATGCTGTCAGAGTCCTGCAAACACTGTTAACATACAATCGTTACGGTGTAGGAGTAACCGGAAGGTTTGATGTACTTACAGAAACAGCTGTAAAAGCGTTTCAAGAACATCGACGATTAGGAGCAGATGGGATAGTTGGAGCTAGGACTTGGCAAGAACTCACGAGATACGCTGCATTCCATACGCAAAGAGACAGAGACCCGATGGAACTCCCGATGCTTGGCAATCAGCCACTTTATCCTTGGGAAAAGAGATTTGTCCTCAATTTCGCCGAGTCTGCGGTAAGTATCTAAGTAGGTTATGAAAAGGGAGTAGGCTACGGGTTTTGTTGACGCGCAAGCGTCTTCTCTTTGAGAGCTTAATTTATATTCTGTTACATAGTGCTGATTTATTTCTAGCGACCTAATTAAACTATTATTTAGCGATGTCGCTGTTGTTCGAGTTGCTGTTGCGCTCTGGGCTTATACATTAAGTAAAATAATGATTCAAGGTAGCGCAACAAATCTTCTCGTTGTTCTTTAGAAGTAAAATTCCAGAAGCCATAAATTCGCGCTAAGCTAAGCAATTTATTAACGTGAATTTTCCAGGTATAAGTACTGTAAACTCTATCAATACCAGCTTGAGACATTTTATGCCAATCATTAGGGTTTTGTTCGTATTTAGTCACAAAATTCAATATTTTGCTGGCTGTTTCTTCTAGATTAGTCGGATTAATATAAAACCCATTTACTCGATCTTGAATAATTTCTAATGGTCCGCCAAACTGGGTTCCAAAAGTTGGTAATCCCGAAATCATTGCTTCTAAAATTGTTAAACCAAAAGCTTCAAATAAAGCTGGTTGAACAAATATTCCTTGACGGTCAGCTATGACTCGATAAACTTCACCTGAGTCAGCTTTGGATAAGCGTACACCCAACCAGCGAATCTTGCCATGAAGATTGTATTTCTCGATCGCGTCATAAAGTTTGATAATTTCATCGCGTTCTTCGTTGTCTCCCGATTCCTCAACGCGCAATTTACCGGCCACTAAAATTAAATTACAGTGCTTTTGTAATTCACTGCTCTGACCGAAACATTCAGCTAAACCCGTCATATTTTTAATTCTATCCAAACGTGCCATTGAAAATAAAGGGCATTTATTTGGGTCGTCTAGTTTACCGAATACCTGGGTCGGGTCATCCAAAGTAAACAGCAATTCTTCTAGTCTGTTGCGATCGCTCTCTACCCGATCTTGTTTTCGCGAGTAGGGAAAAAAGCAACTCTCGTTAACTCCTGGTGGGACTACATTAAATTTGGGACTAAACAGTTCAATTCCACTTACCACATGATACAAATCTGGCATGGTAAAGCATTGATAGGATTCATACTGTCCCACACTATGCGGTGTTCCGACAATTTCTTGATAGCTGCTGCTGATAATAAAGTTAGCGGCATTCATAGCAATTAAATCAGCAGTGAATTGTAGCGAGAAATGATACTTATCTTCTAAATCTTGCCAGTATAAATTACTAAATAAATACTTTGATTTTTCTAAAGCGTGAGCAACATTACATTGAGTTACTTTCAAACGACGCGATAATAAAAATGCAACTAAATTACCGTCTGTATAGTTACCAACAATTAGATCGGGTCTACCTTGAAACTCCGCTAATAGCTCCTTTTCTGCATCAACAGCAAAAGTTTCTAAATAAGGCCAAATTTCAAACCGAGAAATCCAATTTTGGGTCATATTCGGATTGAATTCCCGGAAAGGAACTCTGAGAATCCAAGCATTTTGGGTGTCGTGGACTTTCTCCAAACGTTGGTTACAAAGAGTACCGTCACTATTAGGAATCAGACGAGTTAAAATAATTACTTTTGGCTGGACATTTAGTGTTTCTAAACCCGCAAGTTGTGCATCTTCTTGGAGTTGTACCTCCAGATTTTTGGCTTGATCGAGAACATAAACTACTTGACCTCCAGTATCGGGACGACCCAAAACACCTTCTTGAGCAAACCAACCGTGGGAAGAGACCAAGACGATTTTAAAAATCATCGGAACACGGGAAATAAATGCTTCCAAGGTTTGAGGATCTGGAGAGTCCATCAACTCATCGAGAATATTTAAAGTTTCTAAAACCCTAGCAGCGGTGTTACCCCAACCTGGTTCAAAACCCAGCGTTTGCAACTGAAAGCGAAACTCTTCATAAGATTGTTTTTGGGGAAGATTAGCGACTAGTCCTATAGTTTTTTTGAGTTGTTGAGAAAGATGCTGTTGGGATTTAATACTACTATTTATTAATAGCTGAACACCGTTATATTGGTGCAGTTGAAGGAAATCAAATAAACTTTCTAGCCATTGTTTGGAGTCTGCAAACAGCTTGCTTGAGAGGTAGCGGTTAAGAAATTCGACTCCTTTGCCGATATTTTTGGGGTCGCGAATTTGTGGAGAGTAGTCGTAAAAAGGAGCAAAATCTAGCTCTAATAAATCACCTTCTTGAGGATTATATTTATTTACGAAACGATCGCGGACATTGAGTAGTTCTTTTGTGGTCATATTCTCAATATTCAAGTCAGCCGTTAAGCGATAGACTTCTTGAGAAGCAATTTTCGGACGGACAATAAAACAGAAGCTCGATTCTTCTCGAATAATTTCTTGAGTATAGTAAATTAATTTACTTAAGTTTGAACCTGTATAAAACTCATCTGATTTTTTGTTTTTACTACAATATTCGCTATAAGCATTAAGTATATCATTATGTAGCAAATAGCTATTCTTTTGTTGACGTAAATCGCTGAGAAAAGACCTAAAATCGCTTTTTTCTTCGCTATCTAAGATAGATTGAATCAATTCCGACATAATGACTCCGAACGGATAAATTTTTTATTGTTATCAAAAACACCCGCAGCCTAGAAGGCTGGGGCTAATATTACAAAGCCTACCTGCGTAGGCTAAATTAAGCACATCTTTAATATAAAAACGGGATAACATTTTCCTGAATTAAATCAGCAAGTAGTTGCAATCCACCGAATATTTTTTTTGGAAGTAATTACCTCATCATGCTCCCATATCTTTAACAGTTCTGCAATATTTGGATTTTTAATAAATAAGAAATATTTGACTGTCAAATAAAGAATTATATTAAAACCAAAATTATATTAAATTAAACTAAATTGAATTAATAATTACGTTTGCAGTATCGAAATTACCGATCGCCCTTAGCATCACCGAACTTAATTAAAAACGCGATCGCTATACTAACAAGCAAAATTAATACTGTACTCAAAGCGGAACCAAATCCCCAATTTTGAGCGGCTCCCAGGAACTGATTATAAATCAACCGTGCTGATGTCATACTCGAAGCACCACCGAGTAATTCGGGATTAACGAAATCTCCCAATCCCGTAATAAATACCAGCATGGAAGCAGCTGCAATCCCCGGAAAAATTTGCGGTACGGTTACTCTCCAAAATACCTGTATGGAATTTGCTCCTAAATCGGATGCTGCTTCGAGCAAACGTTTATCTAATTTTTCTAAAGAAGCGTATAAAATTAAAACCATATAAGGCAACAAATTGTAGCTCATCCCAATTAATACGGCTTTAGTACTATTAAGTAAATCTAAAGTTGGTAAGTTAAAATTAGTTAATACAGTATTAAGTAAACCTGTAGGACGTAGAATTGTAATCCAAGCATAAGAGCGAAGTAGCGAAGAAGTCCACAAAGGCAAAATAAAGGCAAGAATTAGCAAATTACGCCAGCGTTTCGGTGCCATTCGCGCAATCCAAAAAGCCACAGGAAAGCCTAATACTAAACAAATTACTGTAGTTGCTAATGCTAGAAGTAAAGAACGTTTAATTACGTGTAAATAAAGTGGGTCAAATATACGTAAATAGTTTTCAAAACCCGTTGGATTGACAATATCTCCCGGTCTAATTCCCGGTACAAAACTTAATTCAATAATTATCAGTGTTGGGATTACTAATAATAATAAAAGCCAAATACCAGCAGGGGCTAATAATATAAAAGCTTGAAACCAATTTTGTCCTGAATTACGGGATTTTATTTTTTGAGAAGTTTGGATTTCGGTAGTCATAAATTTGAGTTAACAGTTAAGTAATTTTAAAACCAAACGATAAACCTTTGTAGAGACGTAGCACTGCTACGTCTCAAACAATCTGAAATCACCATTGCCAGATTTTTCAAAAGGTACAATGCTTTATACCACAAAAATTTTAATGGATCATTTTCGCAATGTCACGCCACTACGTTGTAGCAAATATTTTTAAGTCTTCCATACAATAAAAACCCTCCAGTCGATTTACTGAAGGGTTTTGTATGTAATTAAAGTTTTATTTTAAATTCCGCGCTCCTTTTCCCCGGTTACAGTCAATGCACAATGTTTGCAAATTATTCAGGTTGCTACTACCACCTTTAGAAAAAGCAATAATATGGTCAACTTCTAGCTGAACTTGCTTTGCATTTCTACCGCAAAAAACGCATTTATATTTGTCTCTGTGTAAAACGGAAACACGAATTGAGGAGGGAATGTAGCGCGAACGTTTGCTTTGAGGTTTAGTCGCTGACTTTCCCGATTTATCAGGTTTTTGAATCTTCGCTTGGTTAATCAAGTCCCTAATTACACCACGTACAAGTTTTTGTAGTGGGTTGGGAGACTTTTTTGCCATTTATATTGAATTAATCAAAAATTTTCTTCAAACCATAAGCTGCAAGTCCTACGACTGCGCCTACTGCAACAACTGGAGCCGCACCAATAGCAACAGCAGTTCCACCAACAGCTAAACCCATTCCTCCAACTGTTGCAGCAACTCCAGCACCTGCTGCTGCTCCACCTGCTGCAAAGCCCGCAGCTTCGATAAAATCATCATCTTTTTTAGACATTGTTTTTTTATCCAGATTTATTAACTTCTATAAAAAAAAGTAACAGAAGAGTTTTTAAAACTCTATTCGTGCTATTACTGAACTTACAAATTAAGTTGCCGTGAAGTTGATGAATTTCTCAGAGACGATATAGATAATTTCCGAAGCATTCTATAAATAATTAATATTATGTATTGATTTAGAGAAATAAATAAGTACTGATTTCTGGCATATTAAGAAATAAGTAATCAGAGTTTTATAACGATTTATTTTTAATGACTTCAGTAGATTTTCCCAAACACCAAAAAGCCAAAGCCCTCAAACCCGGAAGCCCTCGACCTGCAAAAGAACTATGTAGCGAGTGCGGACTGTGCGATACATATTACGTCCACTATGTCAAAGAAGCTTGTGCTTTCCTCAATCAACAAATAGAGGAACTCGAACAACAAAGTCACTCTCGTTCCCGCAATCTTGATAATCCAGATGAACTTTATTTCGGGGTACAGCAAGAGATGATGGCAGCGCGGAAAAAGGAACCAATTCCAGGCGCACAATGGACGGGGATTGTGAGCGCGATCGCAATTGAAATGCTCGAACGCGGTATTGTCGAAGGCGTTGTTTGCGTCCAAAATACCAAAGAAGACCGCTTCCAACCAATGCCAGTTATTGCCAGGACAGCAGAGGAAATACTGGCAGCGAAAGTAAATAAACCAACATTATCGCCGAATCTTTCCGTATTAGAACAAATTGAAAAATCGGGAATGAAACGGTTATTGGTAATTGGTGTTGGTTGTCAAATCCAGGCATTACGTGCTGTAGAAAAACAGCTTGGTTTAGAAAAGCTTTATGTATTAGGTACCCCTTGCGTCGATAACGTCACCCGTGCCGGATTGCAAAAATTTCTCGACACTACGAGCAGATCGCCCGATACGGTAGTACATTACGAATTTATGCAAGATTTTCGGGTTCATTTTAAGCATGAGGATGGTTCTACTGAAACCGTACCTTTCTTTGGGTTAAAAACAAATAAACTCAAAGATGTATTTGCTCCTTCCTGCATGAGTTGTTTTGACTACGTAAATTCCCTTGCTGATATTGTAGTTGGGTATATGGGCGCACCTTTTGGCTGGCAGTGGATTGTAGTCAGGAACGATCGCGGTCAGGAAATGCTCGATTTAGTCAAAGACCAAATCGACACCCAAGCAGTAATGTCCCAAGGGAATCGCCAAGCAGCAGTACAGCAGAGCATTCCCGCCTACGACAAAGGCGTAACACTTCCCATGTGGGCAGCGAAATTAATGGGCGTAGTCATCGAAAAGATTGGCCCCAAAGGTTTAGAATACGCCCGCTTTTCCATAGATTCTCACTTTACCCGCAATTATTTGTATACAAAGCGCAATTATCCGGAGAAGTTGGAAAAGCACGTTCCCGAATTTGCCAAGCGGATTGTGGAACAGTACGAATTGCCGGAGTAGGAAAGGGATGGGGTGATGGGGAGATGGGGAGATGGGGAGATGGGGAGATGGGGAGAATTTTGACCTTTGACCTCAATTACTCTTAACTATCCCCAATGCCCAATGCCCTATGTCCTATATCCTATTGCTTCAATCGCAGCTTCAAGAGCGATCGCCACATGAGTCCAATGAGTTCCTCCCTGACAGTAAACTATGTAGGGTTCCCGCAAAGGTCCGTCGGCAGAAAATTCTGAGGTGCTGCCTTCGATAAATGTCCCCCCAGCCATGACTACTTTACTTTCGTATCCCGGCATTTCGTCGGGAATGGGGTCGAGGTAGGAACCGATAGGAGAATGTTGCTGGACGGCTTTACAAAATGCAATTAGTTTTTCAGCAGAACCTAGTTTAATTGATTGGATGACATCGCCGCGAGGGGCAAAAGGTGCGGGGTTAACGGGATATCCTAGTTTGTCAAAAACATAACCAGTAAGGTGAGTGCCTTTCATCGCTTCCCCGACCATTTGCGGAGCTAAAAACAATCCTTGAAACAACAAACGGAGTTGGTCAAATGTGGCACCCCCTTCTCTACCAATTCCCGGAGCCGTCAAGCGGCAAGCTGCGGCTTCTACTAAGTCCTCGCGTCCGGCGATGTAGCCGCCAGCAGTGACGATGGTTCCTCCAGGATTTTTGATTAAGGAACCGGCGATTAAATCCGCACCGACATGATTGGGTTCTTGGGTTTCGATAAATTCGCCGTAGCAGTTATCGACAAAGCAAACTGTGTTCGGATTTTGCTGCTTGACTAAACGAACAATTTTCTCTATATCGGCAATTGAAAGACTAGAACGCCAGGAATAGCCGCAGGAGCGCTGAATTAATACTAAACGAGTCTTATTTTCTATCGCATGGCTTAAAGCCTGCCAATCTACCGTTCCTTCTGAGGTGAGATTCAATTGACGATAGCTTATGCCAAAATCAAGCAGGGAACCTTGATTTTTACCCCTTAAGCCAATGACTTCTTCAAGAGTATCGTAGGGTGCGCCTGCAACTGCCAACATTTCATCGCCGGGACGGAGAACGCCGAATAAAGCACAGGCTATTGCGTGAGTCCCAGAAACGAACTGTACCCTAACTGCTGCGGCTTGCGCTCCCATGATTTCTGCAAAAACTTTATCTAAAGTTTCTCTGCCCAAATCATCATGACCGTATCCCGTTACACCTGCAAAATGGTGCGCCCCTACACTATGATGACGAAAGGCGTTTAGCACTCTTTGAAGATTTTGCTTGACGTTGTGGTCAATTCCAGAAAAAATCTTTAACAGTGCTTGTTCTGCTTCTCGCAGATGTTCCAAGCTGTTCATTACTAAAAAGGTTCTCAAAAAAAATAACTAAACTATGCGGTTTTGTGGCGCTATTGGCGCTACGCTTTGCGCGATCGCCGCGCAAAAAGCCCGTATTCCGGGCATAACGGACGCGCAGATTAGGCTAAACAATTCTCAAACAGGTTACCGCATGACAATTGCTACATCAACAACTAAAGGACCATTAAATTGGTTACACATTACATTTTTCGTTGGTTTACATTTTGGAATTTTGCTTGCCTTTTTTCCAGCTTTTTTTAGCTGGAAAGCTATCGGTGTAGCCTTACTTTTATACTGGGTGACTGGAGGCTTGGGTATTACTCTGGGGTTTCACCGTCTCATAACTCATCGCAGTTTTCAAACTCCTAAGTGGCTGGAGTATTTCTTAGCATTTTGCGGGACTCTTGCTTGTCAAGGAGGACCAATTGCATGGGTTGGAATGCATCGTATACATCATTTACATTCTGACCAAGAGTTAGATCCCCATGATTCCAATAAAGGTTTTTTTTGGAGTCATTTGCGTTGGATGTTTTACCATTCTCCAGCTTTTGCTGATGTTCCTCGCTTTACTAAAGACATCAAAGATGACCCATTTTATCAGTTTTTAGAAAAGTATATGCTACCAATCCAGTTCGCTTTAGGTGGATTGCTATTACTTTTGGGTGGTTGGTCTTTTGTTGTTTGGGGTATTTTTGTTCGTCTTATTTTTGTATGGCACTGCACCTGGTTTGTCAATAGTGCAACTCATAAATTTGGTTATCAGACCTACGATGCAGGAGACCACTCCACAAACTGCTGGTGGGTAGCTTTATTGACCTACGGTGAAGGATGGCACAATAACCACCACGCTTTTCAATATTCAGCCCGTCACGGCTTGAAATGGTGGGAAATTGACCTGACTTGGATGACGATTCAACTACTGCAATTTTTGGGTTTGGCTACAAATGTCAAATTAGCACCTGCGGATAAGTAATCTATTTTGGATTTGAGATTTTGGATTATTCCCACCGATGAATCGAAGTGCTTGAAGATTTTGGCTTGTCATCACTTGAGGGCGATCGCAATTTTTCAACCCGGTTTTACACTATTATTAATGCTGGGGTTTGAATCCAAAATCCAAAATTGATCGGAATAAATTAACCTCTATTTACCCCCGCTTAGGGATTCTTACTTAGAAAATAAGTGGGGGTATCGCTTGTTTTAGGAAGAAAATAGATCTTTCTCTAAATACACGGGGTTAATTAATTGATATAATCCGAATCGCGAATGTTACGAAACTTCGTAAAAAGCGACTATGCTAGTGGCTTAAATGCGGAGTCTTTATTTTTAATTAAATTCATTCATGACAACATCAGCAGTAAATACACACCAGTCGCACCCTAAACAGCTTACTGACTCCGAACTAAAGCTGACAGACATCATCAAATCTCTGCCCCCAGAGTGTTTTGTTCAAGATGCTCGTAAAGCATGGTTTAGTGCAATTAGCAGCGTTTTAGCCGTTATTGTCGGCTACTTTTTTTTGGCGATCGCACCTTGGTATCTTTTACCTTTAGCGTGGATATACACGGGTACTGCTGCTACAGGTTTTTTTGTGGTCGGACATGATTGCGCTCATCGTTCATTTGCCAAACGCATCTGGGTGAACGATCTAGTGGGACATTTATTTATGATGCCGTTAATTTACCCTTTCCACAGTTGGCGGATCAAGCACAATTATCACCACACTCATACCAATAAGCTAAGTGTCGATAATGCTTGGCAGCCCATTGGTACGGATGTTTATGAAAATAGTGGAGCAGCCCTCAAGTGGCTTTTTAAAAGATTTTTATACAACCGCTTATGGTGGATCGGCTCAATCGTACATTGGGCGATGCATCATTTTAATTGGTCTTTGTATCGCAAACAAGACCAACCTGCGATCAAGTTTTCTGTAGCTGTAGTAGTTATATTTGCAGCTGTATGTTTCCCTACATTAATTGCTACAACTGGGATTTGGGGATTTATCAAGTTCTGGTTACTTCCCTGGATGGTATACCATTTCTGGATGAGTACTTTTACTTACATTCACCATACTGCTCCAGATATCGCTTTTATCGCAGCAGATAAATGGAATGCGGTTACAGCCCAGCTATCTGGTACAGTTCACTGCAATTACCCCAAATGGGTAGAGTTTCTGTGTCACGATATCAACGTACACGTACCCCATCACATTTCTACGGCAATTCCTTCCTACAATTTACGTCTTGCCTATCGCAGCTTACAAGAAAATTGGGAAAGTTATTTGCATGATGAATGTACATTTTCTGTATCTTTACTAAAGTATATTACCGACAGATGTCATTTATATACCCCAGAAAATGAATATATTTCCTTCAAGGATTATTATGCACGACGATAAGTCCTGATTTTTTTTGAATTACGGATTTATATATATTTGACCCTCTTAAAAACACTGGGGGTTAATAATCACTCGTGCATTTTGCCTAATTTCGATGTGAAATATCAAGTTGTAAAACTGAAAGTAAAAGGCTATTTTTTAGCGCATGGCTTAATCTTTGTGATGCGTATCAAAACTTAGCCTTTGCTAGACATTTTTGTAGACCAAAAAAATTTTAGATTTTAGAATTACGATTTTAGAATGGGCGATCGCTATATCTAAAACCTCTGCATAGTGCAAACTTCTTATTTAAAGAAGATAATCTAAAATTGAAAATTAAAAATCAAAGAGTTCACTTTATATCCGGTAACGTAACAAGCGTGCAAACTTCTACAGTTAATGCAGAGAATACTCCTCATGCCGTATCATCAGAGGAACAACTACCTTTTACTCTGGGTGATTTAAAAGCAGCAATTCCAGCAGAATGTTTTCAGCCTCAAGTAGGTAAATCTCTATTTTTCTTCGCTCGTGATATCCTAATTATTGCTGGACTTTATGCTGTAGCTTACTACCTAGATTCGTGGTTATTTTTCCCCATTTTCTGGGTAATGCAAGGAACGATGTTCTGGGCTTTATTTGTAGTCGGACATGACTGTGGACATCAATCATTCTCTCGCTACAAATGGTTAAATGATTTAATTGGACATTTATCTCATACACCGATACTTGTTCCCTATCACGGATGGCGTATAAGTCACCGGACTCACCACAAAAATACTGGTAGTTTGGAAAATGATGAAAGTTGGTATCCGATATCGGAATCAGCTTACAAAGAAATGCCTTTAGTGCAGAAAATCGGCAGACATTACCTGTTTTTACTGGCTTATCCAATCTACTTATTTCAGCGTTCTCCTGGAAAAACTGGTTCTCACTTTTTACCCAGCAGTCCCTTATTTAAACCTTCGGAAAAATGGGATGTGATCACCAGTACCGTACTTTGGACTTCAATGGTCGGTTTACTGGCTTTCTTAACCTATGAATGGGGTTTCATGTGGTTGATCAAATATTACGCTGGACCCTATATTGTATTTGTGATTTGGCTGGATTTGGTCACATTTTTACATCACACTGAGCCAGATGTTGCTTGGTATCGCGGTGATGAATGGACTTTTCTTAAAGGTGCGATTTCCAGTGTTGATCGCGATTATGGTTTTATTAATCATATCCATCATGACATCGGTACTCATGTTGCTCACCACATTTTCTTAAATATCCCTCACTACAACTTAAAAAAAGCAACTGAAGCAATTAAACCAGTGTTGGGAGAATATTTTCATAAGACTGACGAGCCAATTTTAACTTCTCTGTGGAATTCCTACAGAAAATGCCATTTTGTTCCAGATGAAGGTAGTAAGGTTTATTACACCTCTCATTTGAAGTAGTCATGAAAATAAATTAATTTTTGTAGAGACGTAGCATTGCTACGTCTTTTTTATGATATTTAGGACGCACTTAATTAAATCGTGGTGCGTTTGGATATCTTGAATTATTAGTTTAGCCCGCAAAAAAATGGAGACGTAGCAGTGCTACGTCTCTACATCAGTTGCTTGTAATCAACAATGATAATTTACTAAATTTGGGGAACTACCGAATTTATTTGAGGAGGATTACCCATCAGCTTCAACCAACCATAGTTAGCAACTAATGCTTTTGTAAAAGTAGGGTATACATTGTATGCTACGCCGTATTCTTTACAAACTTCCGCTAATATCGGAGCTATTTTCGGATAATGGATGTGGCAAATCTGAGGGAATAAATGATGGACAACTTGATAGTTAAGTCCACCCAGATACCAATTTAGAAAACGATTTTTGGGAGCAAAATCAACCGTTGTTTTGATTTGAAAAATTGCCCATTCGTCATCTATGACATTTCCTAAAGAATTTGGCTCGAAAAACTCTGCTGGTTCGAGTACATGAGCAAGCATGAATACATTACAAATGAGTACACCGTAAACCATATTCACGATGCATAGTCCGATAATTATTTGTATCGGACTGTATCCAAGAGCAAATGGGATACCAACGTAAAGTCCCAACCAAACAGCTTTTGCTCCGAGCAAAGTAAGTAGTTGTAAGGTCGTTGGTTTGGGAATATTATACTCGTGGTATTTACGTTTAAATAAGATTAAATGGACATCAGCAATTGACCAATAGAATGGAATCATTGCATAAATAAAGTTAATCAACAAATGCTGAAATCGATGATACCATTTATGGTCTCTCGCTGGAGACATCCTGACTAAACCATCGCCATCGATTTCTACATCATGACCGATGATATTTGTATAGGTATGATGCAAAAAGTTATGACGACATATCCATAAATAACTGGAAAGACCGATGAGAAAATCATAAGTCAAACCAAAAGCGCTATTAACCCATTTTCTACTAGAATAACCGCCGTGATTGGCATCGTGTCCGACACTAAAGCCAATACCAGCAAAGCTCATTCCTAACAGGATGCATCCAAGTATTTTCAGTCCTAAAATGTCCGGAGAAAAAAGAGTAAATAGCCAAGAAAAAGCTAACCAGCTTAAGATAATCGCACTTTTAAAGTACATTGCAAAATTATCTCGGGTAGTAATATTCTCAGATTTAAAATAAGCATCAACTCGTTTATTTAATTCTTTTCTAAAGCCAATATTTTTGGCAAAAGTAACTCTAGCAGTTTGCGTTTGTGTCATGGACAATTTTTCTCACTCAAATAGGAGATCGATCTAATAAACATCTTACACTCCGAACTCAATAAGACCCAAAAAACTGGGTTTTCAGATAAATCGTTAAATTAATCTGATTTATATTTTTAACAAACCCGATTTTCGTCCCCGTGTAAGATATAATTCTAGGCACTTTTTTATAATCAGGTCAAGGCTTCTATTTACATTTTGCCTTGTTATTGCAGAAAAAAATATACACCTAATTAACTGTACAAATTTACAGATTAATGGTGTATTTTTATATTTCTCAACAATATTGAATTCTATACTAATATCAAAATCTTCCGTTTCCTTGAACGATGTGTTTAAGCGTAGTCAAGCTTTCTAAACCAATCAGTCCTCTACGATGTCCTTTTTGGTTAGACATTCCGAGGAACACTGCATCTCCCCACAATGGATTCCGGCTAAAACGTGGAGAAGCATTAATATATGTAGAAGCGCTATTTACGCCTAAAGCGAATTGCCTGCTTTCTTGGTAAGATTCAGTCACAATGCAGTCAGCGTGTCCGCTACTATATTGATTAATCCAGGTAATCGCCGTATCTAAACTATCTACAAGTTTAAACGCAATTGTTTTAGTAAAATAAGGACTTCCCCATTCGCGATCGTCAACTAGTTGCAATTGAGGAAATGTTTCTTGGAGTTCCGCATCTCCTCTAAGGTAAAAACCTTTATCCTGTAAGTTTTTTAACAGCGTACCCAACGAAGACGATAGAGTTTGCCGATTAATTAATACCTTTTCAATTGCATTTACCGGGTCTGGAGAACTAGCATGGCTTTCAAGAATCATCCACCGCACAATATCCACCAAGCTACCATTTGACGACCAATATAGATAACAATTACCCATAGCCGATTTTAAAACTGGTGCCGTAGATTGTCGTACTACCTGCTGTATTAAACTGGTGCGTCCGTAGGGAATCACCAAATTTATATATTGCTCTTGAGCAACCAAATCCCGAATTGATGTACCTTGTTCTGCACTTACCAATTCTAAAGACCCTACAGGTAATCCAGCTTCTGCGACAGCATTTTGCAATACTGAGGCGATCGCCGCATTGGAATGGCTCGCTTCAGTACTTCCCTTTAAAATAATACTGTTGCCGGTTTTGATACATAAACCAGCCGCGATCGCACCTAATTCTGGAAAGGCTTCGTAGATAAAAGCAATTACCCCCAAAGGTGTTGACTGGGAGTAACTTTGCTCTTCACCTAACTGATAATCGGCAGTTCTCATCCGCCGCAGGGGGTCTGATAATCCCTCCAACCTTTGCAGAATTTTGACTGCCGAATCCAAACGTTCCGGAGTTAACTTCAGCCAATCCAAAACTAAATCTGGAACTGCCATTTCTCGACAAGCTTCCAGATCCAAAGTATTAGCTTCTAATATATCGTCAAACGAGCGTTCTAGCGCCTCAGCCATCGCCATTAAAGCACGACTGCGCTCGGCTCCTTTAGTGATGCCTAATTTTAAGGCAGCACCGTATGCACATTTGGCGATACGCGAAGCGTCGCTTTTGGCGATCGTGATTGGTTGGGGGTTTTCAGCAAAAGCATCCACAGTAAATAATCAGCGCCTTAACGTCTGTAGGTAAGCCAAACCATAAGTGCTGGCAGTATAGCTAGTAGCACTGCTATCAGCGCCCAAGCAATAATGCCAGAACCACTCGCTAAACGCAATGCTAATGGCAACCATATAATGACTAGCACGAAAATAATACCTAGCGCTACTGGTAAGTAACTTTCTCCCAAACGCGGGTGGACTACTTTCCATCCAGAACCCGTCCAGCGCCAAGCTCGTTTGTACGGATAGGTAGTAGAAAGCTGCTCTAAAACACGAGCGTTGTCTTCCACCACGAATATCTGTTGACAGCGATCGCAACCGAAGGCTTCTGTGAGAGTAATCGGAATTAATTGTCCCCGACGGCGACAGGGACAAGGGTATTCGTTGTTAAAATCGATTTTTTCGGGCTTTTGTGGTTGCACTATAACTGCTCTTTTGACTCTCCCGAGGTTTTAAATTAGGAATCTTTTTTTATATTCCCTTAAATTGACAATTCGGAATAAACTGCTTGATACAGAATTCTCTATTGAAAAATAATTTAAACGGACAAGGTAGTTTACCCACTAAAATTTCTTTATATCATCAACCTTATGCAAGCTGTTACTGTTTCGATATACATATTTTTATTAAAACAGACCGCCCCTAAACGATATCTATTTTTAATATACGTAAATTTAAATAAATCTTCAAAAAATGAATTAAAACTAAAAAATGCAAGAAGTTTGTTTTCCTGCATTTTCTATAATTCTTAAATTTTAAAAAGCGGGTGACGCGATTCGAACGCGCGACATTCACCTTGGCAAGGTGACGCTCTACCACTGAGCCACACCCGCATTTTTGTCCTAAATAATAATATCCCATACGGGTTGGAATTTGTCAACACTTTTTTTGGAAGATAGGGAGATGGGGAGATGGGGAGATGGGGGGATGGGGAGATGGGGAGATGGGGAGATGG
>NZ_JAYGHM010000001.1:218800-271268 GCF_034931125.1 Rivularia sp. UHCC 0363
GAGATGGGGAGATGGGGAGATGGGGGGATGGGGAGATGGGGGGATGGGGAGATGGGGAGATAGGGAGATGGGGAGATAGGGAGATAGGGAGATGGGGAGATGGGGAGATGGGGAGATGGGGAGATGGGGAGATAGGGAGATGGGGAGACAATTACCAATTACCAATTACCAATGCCCAATGCCCCATTCCCAATGCCCTTTTTACACTTCTTCCGATGCGGGTATGTTGCTCAAACTTGCACTTTTGAGGGAACCTGCTAAGGTGCCGGAGTTATTGTATTGCTGCTTGAGGCTGGGACGCAGTTGACGCATGAGGCTAGCCATTTCTAAGGCGTTCATTGCATAATCCCAGCCGTGATTGCTTTTTATGCCTGCTCTTTCTAAAGCTTGCTGCATAGTGTCGGCTGTTAACACACCGAAAATTACTGGTACACCCGTTTGAAATGCGGCTGCGGAAATGCCTTTAGCTACTTCTGATGATACGTAGTCAAAATGTGGCGTTTGTCCCCGGATAACTGCACCTAAGCAGATGATCGCGTCGTAACTGCCTGACATTGCTAGTTGTCGAGCTACTAATGGAACTTCAAAACTTCCAGGTACCCAAACATAATCTACTTGAGAGCCGTGGGGATTAGTATCAACACCGTGGCGTTTCAAACAATCTTGACACCCTTCTACCAGCTTGGTGGTTACTAAATCGTTAAATCTACCAATTACTAATGCAAAGCGTAAAGGTTCTGATTGAGTAAAACTTCCCTCGAAAACTGCCATAATTGCCTCTTTTTATAAATATGCTTCTTTAACCAGTAACCAGTTTAGTCCCGATCAAAAACAATAGGAGCAGAAGATTACCTGCTGGTGTCAGAAAGACAAAGAAGATAAAAGAGCTAATGAAATATTTGTCAAAATATTATTGCTCTAGATATCCCTTTGTGTGCTTTCCGACCCGTGGGGTATTCCTCTGCTCCTATGCTATTTGTCAACCTATGGTTAAAGCGGTGGCTTAAACTACGAAAAAGTTTAAAGCTCCGACTAATATTACCAAAGCAAACCATGCTCCGGAGCCAATCCACAGAAATTTCTTAGATTCAACCCAGGTTTGAGGAGTCGCATAAGCAACAGGTACGCCAACTACCATGACGAAAGACAAAGCAACTAGAGCGAGTAGAGCTATTTGGAATATGATGGTCATTTTTCTTTTCTCTTAGACGGATAGTTTTTAAAATCAATATTCTCTAAAACCAATGTACCTTATTGATGTTAGATTCCAGACACTCCGCTGGTTTAGATTTTGTACGCTCTTGATTTCCACCGGATATACTGGCTTGAATTTAGAGCGGGGTACTTTAATAATTTATCTCTGAGGTGTAACATTTTGGGATTACTCACACTTGCCGTGTATATGTCAATTATTCTAAGGGAATATAGATTTTTAAGTATGCCTATGTAATTATACTGAAACAATACTAAATAAAAGATAAAAATATCAGGTTTAACTATTGGAGAAGCCTTTGCAATGTTTGAGATTAAGCTGGTTTTAGCAACAATACTTTCGCTCTATGAATTAACACTGGCAGATAGCAAACCAGAATACCTGGCGATTAAAATCACGGCTACACAGGCAAAACCCACCTTCGTGGGTTAACTATAATTGTAGGTTGGATTAGACGCACGAATGATTTATTCTTTACGAAGAAGTTTGATGCGTCGTAACCCAACATTTACTTTGTTATCCTTCTAAGGAAGTCGAATACTCAGCAAAAACTTCCTCACCCGTCATATTTTTAGTTTTATTTGCAAAGCTGTAAAAAGACGGCTTCTCATCAATAAAAATTTGTTGTTCGAGAACAAAAGTTTCCTCATCATCGAGCAAACCAACAGGAAGTGCATAATAATTTCCTTCTTTTAAACGGTAGAAAAGATGGGTTCCACACTTACTACAAAAGCCACGCTCAGCCCATTCGGAAGAATTGAAGACAGATATATTTTCATTACCTTCAAAATTCACATCTTCACCGCATTGAATCGCGAGCAAAGGACCACCCGTCCATTTTCTACACATATTGCAGTGACAAGCGTCTACATTATTGCTTTTCGTTTTGACTGAAACCTTTACCGCACCACATAGACAACTTCCTTGTTTTTGAAGTTCGTTTGTCATGTTTTTCTCCTCAAACTGCATAACTATATTATTATTTAATTGTAGGTTGGGTTAAAGGCGCACTAATAATTTAGATGAATTACGAATAATATAAACGCGCCGTAACCCAACATTTAGATTTTGATTTTGATGAAATCTTAAATAAATTTATAAATGAAGCTTTAGCACCTGGCGATTGAATATGCCTTCGGCACGCTGAGCCGCACTTCGTGAACGCGAACGCGGCTACACAGGCAAAACCCACCTACGTGGGTTAATTGTAGTAACCTAAAATTTACGTTTTGATTTTGATGAAATCTTAAATAAATTTATAAATCAAGTGTAGTATTTGTTTTTGTATTGAATTCTATAATTTACTCTACATCATGATGTTGGGTTGTGCGGTTCAGCGCAACTGCGGCTCAGGTACACCTGACGGTGAACGTTCCTCAACCCAACCTACAAACTTTATTTAACACCATCACAAATTTTCCCCTTCCAATCTAGGGGTAGTATAAATCTCTCCATCAGGTAAGACAACTCTAACAGCCCAATCCGAGATATAAGGAATAATCTTTCTTGCAACTCGTTGCTATCCATAATTCTTTATATTTTGCACCAACAAATAATTTACATATTATCAGCCCACGCAGGTGGGCTTTGTTTCTGTAGCCCCACCCTTCGAGGGTGAGGGCATTAATTAAGCTCTAAAATAAATAAAACCCTTCATTCACCAACATCTGTATGAATTTAATTCTATGCCACACAACAGCAGATTTTGATACGCTGGGGGCTGCGGTGGGGTTGACGCGGTTGCTTGAGGGCAGCAAAATTGTTTTACCTGGCGGTTGTCATCCTACGGTTAAGGATTTTCTAGCGCTTCATCGGGATGAATATCCGCTAATCGAACGACGCTCGGTAATTACTGAAAATATACGCTGTTTGGCTGTGGTTGATACTCAGCAGCGAGAACGTTTGGGAAAAGCTGCTGAATGGTTCGATTTACCGCATTTAGAAAAGGTTATTGTTTACGACCATCATTTAGAGCAAACCCTTGATATTCCGGCTACTGAGTCTCATATTCATGCGGTGGGTGCGGCTACTACTTTGGTGGTGCAGGAGTTGCAACTCAGGGAAGTTTCTCTAACTCCTACGGAAGCTACGGTGATGGCTTTGGGTATCCATGCTGACACTGGTTCTCTAACTTACAGCCACACGACACCGGAAGACGCTTTGGCTTTGGCTTGGTTGATGCAGCAGGGTGCTAGTTTATCCGTGGTGAGTGACTATATTGAACCGGGTTTGTCTCCTCATTTGCAAGAGTTATTGAAAATTGCTTTGGAGAATATTGAAAGTGAGAAAGTACGCGGTTATAAAGTTGCTTGGGTAATTCTCAAAACTGAAGAATTTGTGTCTGGGTTATCAAGTTTAGCGTCTGAGTTGGTTGATTTGATGGAAATTGATACTTTATTCCTGGCTCACGAATACCAGAAAAAAGGTAGTAATGGTTTGTCGGTAATTGGTCGTTCTCAAATTCCCGAAACTAATCTCAGCAAGATTTTTGCACCTTTGGGTGGTGGTGGTCATGCAAAAGCTGCGTCTGTCAGTTTAAAGGATGTAAATTCCCAGGAAATAATCAGCCAAGTTGTTGAGGAGTTAAAACACTCGATTCCTCACCCACCAACTGCACGAGATTTAATGTCTTCTCCGGTACGTACTATCCTACCGGATACCACGATTGAAGAAGCGCATCGGATTTTGTTGCGTTACGGACATTCTGGTTTATCTGTGGTTGATGCTTCGGGGGATTTGGTTGGGATAATTTCGCGGCGCGATTTAGATATTGCTTTGCACCACGGTTTTGCTCATGCGCCGGTGAAAGGCTATATGTCAAAGAATCTCAAGACGATCGCACCAGATACGGAATTACCGGAAATTAAATCGTTGATGGTGACTTATGATATCGGACGTTTACCAGTTTTAGAAAATGGCAAGTTGGTGGGAATTGTCACCCGTACCGATGTTTTACGGGAATTGCATCAACAAACGGAAGATGAAGAAAAACAGGAAGAAAATAATTTAGATCCGACTTTGAATGAATTGCAAAACCGACTTGCACCAGCTTTATGGGAGTTTCTCACGAAAGTATCTTTACAAGCGAAGAAAAGGGGTTGGCATTTATATTTGGTTGGTGGTGCGGTGCGGGATTTACTGCTAGCGAATCCGGATGAACCTTTGCTGATTCCAGATATTGATATGGTGGTTGATGGTTTTCACAATGCTGCGGATGTTGGTGCTGGTGTGGAGTTGGCTTCAGCGATTCTGCAAATTTACCCCGGTGCGCGTTTGGATGTCCACGGTGATTTTCAAACTGCTGCTTTGTTATGGCACAATGATGCAAAGTTAGATTCTTTGTGCGTGGATATTGCTACGGCAAGAACGGAATTTTATCCTTACCCAGCAGCGAATCCAGTGGTTGAAGCAAGTTCGATTCGTCAAGATTTATATCGACGCGATTTTAGTATCAATGCTTTGGCTTTGCGGTTAACTCCTCCTCAACCAGGGAAACTATTAGATTTCTTTGGTGGGTTATTAGATTTACAAGCTAAACAAATTCGAGTTTTACACGCTAACAGCTTTATTGAAGACCCCACAAGGATTTACCGTGCTGTGCGTTTTGCGGTACGCTTGGGTTTTCACTTAGAAAAGCAAACTGAAGAGTATATTCGCTACGCGATAGAAAGCGGTGTTTATGACCGTACAGCAAAAGAAAATTCTAAAACACCGGCTTTACAAACTCGATTAAAATCCGAATTAAAATACATTTTGCAAACTTCTTATTGGAAACCAGCTTTACAAATGTTAGGTGAATTAGATGCTTTGCAGTGCATTCATCCGACTTTGAAATTAGATGATGATTTATTACGACAGTTGCATTTAATGGAACGTTGTTTGCAAAAGTTTGATGCTGAGGAGCAAAGATTTACTCATTGGCAAATACGTTTGGAAGCCATAATTGCTCATCTAGCAGTAGAATATCGGGGAAAAGTAGCGAAAAATCTGCAATTCCCAGATGACAGTATTAAGAGATTAGAGAATTTAGCCGCAGCGAAAAGTAATGTTGTAGAAAATTTAGATAAATGCGAAAAAGCTTCGGAAGTAGTTAAATTATTGCGGAAATACGACTTACCAATGTTGATTTTTATCGCATTGCAAAGTCAACGAGTTATTAGAAAACAAATTTGGCATTATTTGACGGTGTTATCGAATGTGGAAGCACCGTTAAATGGTAATGATTTGAAAAAAATGGGTTATAAACCGGGACCGCAGTATAAGCAAATTTTGGATGATTTATTAGTGGCTATTTTGGATGGAGAGGTTAGGGATAAGAGTAGTGCGGAGGAGTTTTTGAAGAGGAATTATCCCAGGTAGATAATATATTTTAACGCAGAGGAACGCGGAGGTAAGCACAGAGGTACGCGGAGTTTTTAAGGTAATTACAAAATATTGGAAACTCATAATAAGTTAGATAAGTCCTGATAAGCTGATGTGCAGCTAAATTATATAATGCGAAAAAATGAAAGCATTGTAGTGCGGTAGCGCAGCGTGTCCGTAAGGACATGCATCTTGCTCGCTAGTATTATACAAATTAAGTGCGTAACAGCTTATTGAATGAAAAGACTTCAGGATATTTGTATTATGTCTTCAAGATTTCAACGTTATCAATTTATAAGTCTTGGGTTTTCTCTGTTTCTAGTTTTAGCTTGGGTTATTCTTGTATACCAAGTTTCACCACTACGAGATCCAAGTTTTCAGCCCCTTGGCACAAATGCTGGTACATTAGTACCTTGACTTTCTGGGGTGGGTGATAATGTTTGGATATTGTCATCTCGACTTTTGGCTGTTTCACTATCTACTAATATTGCGTTTATATTTGCCCAACAAATACGTTACAGAGGAAGTCATTGGTTAATACGTTTCATCGCTACAACTGGGGTATGGCTAATAACGTTTTTCGCTTCTGACTCTATGTTTTTTGTTTATTTGCTATATCAATGGTTAATTGATAAAAAAAAATTACCTCACTCCTAAGATACATTTACTTGTAAATCTGGTTATATTTCTACTAATTCCCTATCCCCTGGAAGAGGATTTTATATTTCCTAAGATTGCGATAATATCTAAGCGCAAGCAAGTTAAAGTAGTTTTAATTTTGACCAGTTTTGCGGCTTTAAGAAACCTTAACTTCAAAGCGTTCCCAGAGAGATATAAAGAGAGGACAATAAAATGGCATACGAGTTACCGTCTCTTCCCTATGACTACACGGCTTTAGAACCTGCTATTTCTAAAAGTACTTTAGAATTTCATCACGATAAGCATCATGCAGCTTATGTTAGTAAGTACAATGATGCAGTCAAAGGAACAGAATTAGATAAAAAATCAATTGAAGAAGTAATTAAAGATATAGCTGGAAATCCAGATAAACAAGGACTTTTTAACAACGCAGCCCAAGCTTGGAATCATACTTTTTATTGGCAATGTATGAAGCCGAATGGTGGTGGTACTCCAGGGGGAGATTTAGCTAAAAAGATTGATGCTGATTTGGGCGGTTACGATAAGTTTGTGGAAGCTTTCAAGTCTGCTGGAGCAACTCAGTTTGGTAGTGGTTGGGCTTGGTTGGTATTAGATAACGGTACTTTAAAAGTTACAAAAACCCTGAATGCCGATAATCCTTTAACTAGCGGACAAACTCCCTTATTAACAATGGATGTATGGGAACACGCTTATTATTTAGATTATCAAAACAAACGTCCCGCTTACATCGATGATTTTTTGGGTAAGTTAGTTAATTGGGATTTTGTTGCTCAAAATATGGCAGCGGCATAGTTTTTAATTGACTTTGGGTGGGTAGAAACTCACCCAACTTTTAGCTTTTTCATATTGCTAAATGTGGACTAGATAAAGATATAGAGATCAAATCTCTACATAAATATTTCCCCTAATTTATACTTAAACCAGAAGTAATAGCAGCACAAAATTAATGATAGAACCTCATTACCCAAAAATTATCATGTCCTTTACTTATCGCGAATGCAAAATTCAGATTGAACGCGATAAGTTTGACAAGAAAGATATTTATGCTGCTTGGGTAAATTATGATCGAGGTTGTGCGATCGCCGTACCTTATGCTGTAAATCCGACTGAAGCTATCAGAAAATCAAAGCTCTGGATAGATAAAAAATTGATTCAGGATTAATTTAGATTTTGCCGTAAGGAATGCAAATTTAATGACTCTAAAACCTGATATATGAAGAAAATATAATATGGTGAACTGATGGCTCTACTCTATTTACTAAATAAGGATGTAAATATTGTTGTGAGTTTGTATCTGCTTGATATTCCTCTGATTGATAATTTTCTAATTCCGATTCTAGATTAATTTTGGATCGATTACGAATAGATAAGTTTGATAATGCCACAGTCAAAAAATTAGTTCTGATGTTTTTCATCATGGTTTTTACCTACAAAAAACTTTGGTTTAATTGTATATAAATTAATGATTTATCTCGTTATATTTTTGTATCAAAATATAAACATAAGTTAAGCTAGTCTTTGCTTATTTTATAAATTACTTTTAAGAACAGGTAGACAATTATTTAGGGTATTTTGATACATATGTATTGTTTAACTCAATAAAATCAATGTGTTTAATATTTAGAAGTTTTTCCCGAATCCTGGTTTTATCTGGCTATGATGACTGTTCTAAGCTAGAAAACATCAATTGTTAAGTTGCTGAAATTACGTTCAGACTGGCTTTTTGACTATCATCACGATTGCTTATGCTACATATATCGCAAAATGAATTTACAAAAATTTAAATAAAATGGTAGGCTAAATTACAGAAAGGTAAAATAAGTAAAGATGCTTCGTAACTGAATGCAGTTATGTTGTTGAGTCTGAAAGGTTAATTAAAACCTTTGTGATTAAGCCGAAAATGTATTTGCAAGATATACCCGTCTATTGATTTAACTATGCCGATTGTGAATTCAAGCATATTGTTTTAAATGGATTTTATTGGTCAGGGTGTATCTGCTTCAGCAATAAGACGGTAGCCAAATAACAAATAAACTTACTGGAGATTTGAATCATGCCTTTAACTCTCGATTCTGCTCAAAATATTTTCGCTGGAACTCAAGTTCCCAGTCCAATTCCCGCTACCATTGCGCTGTTCGATCAACTTGGGGTAGATGACAAATTAAGTTACTTGTGGTATGCATACACCGAAATGGGTAAGACAATTACCCCCGCAGCCCCTGGAGCAGCAAGATTACAGCTAGCAGAAAGTTTGCTCAGCCAAATTAAGAAAATGACTGCTGAGGAACAAACCAAGGTAATGCGGGATTTGGCTAACCGTGCCGACACACCTATAAGCCGTTCTTATGGTTTCTTTAGCGTCAACACTAAATTAGCTTTTTGGTTTGAGTTAGGAGAGTTGATGAAACAGGGAGTAGTTGCTCCGATTCCAGCTAACTACCAGATGTCTGAAGGTGTGAAAGTAGTACTAGAAGCTACTAAAAAACTCGATGCAGGTCAGCAAATTACGGTGCTGCGTAACACCGTGGTAGATATGGGATTTGACGCTTCCGACATGGCTCCCAGTAGCTCCAAGCCTAAAGCAGAGCCGATGTTCCCCCGCGATGATAATGCTCCTACCACAGAGGTAAGTATTGATGGTATTACTGAGCCAGCGGTAATTAAATATATCGAAGCAATGAACGCGGATAACTTTGATGCAGCTGTCGCATTGTTTGCCGAAGATGGTGCGTTGCAGCCACCATTCCACAAACCAATCGTTGGGAAACAGGCGATCGCCAAGTATATGCGTGAGGAAGCCCAAGGGTTGAATATGATGCCTAAAAAGGGTCTATCTGAAGCTGGTCCTTTTGGTTCCAAACAGTTGAAAATCACTGGTGTAGTAGAAACACCTTGGTTTGGTGCCAATGTAGGAATGAATATTGCATGGCGATTTTTGGTAAATCCCGAAGGCAAAATTTTCTTTGTTGCGATCGATATGCTCGCATCTCCTAAAGAGTTATTAAACTTGGGTCGTAATTAGATCTAGATTTGGAGACATTTTGCTGAGTGCTTGAAAAACCGATATTAAGAATCATTCTACTATGGGATAAAACCTAAGTGTTTGGTTTAAAAAGTCGGTTTTTTTGTCTTGTCGAGAATTGTGCATTCCGGTGAATTCAAAGGACAAGCATTTTGTTTGCTGTAGTATATCTCTAGCGAGCAAGATGCTCGCACTACTTAATCTGAATTAGAGGTGAGTTTGATGGAACGCGCTTCAATAGTCAGAAGTCAGGTTTTTATAAAATTTGCAAGGGTATTACAGATACTCCCATTTAAAAACCCGACTTCTTAATTGGACGAATCCGTCTTGAAAGGTGTTTGAGAAATCGTTTTAATCCGTCGAACTCAGTTTAATTAGGTATTTTTTTTGATTGGAAGTTCCTAAAATAAAATAAGATATTTTTTTACCCTATTCCCTACTCAAGACTTATTATCTAATTTTCTAGCTTGTTCTAAAGCCGACTTCTCTTTGGCTCTACGTGCATATGGTTGTAATTCATGCAAATCAAAACCTGTAATTAAACTCATATCTTCTAAGTTCATTCCTTTGATTAACATTTCTACGCACCAGGTATGTTGAGCTTGTTTGGTTGTCGGTTGTTGTCCTTCTGGTGTTAATAATCCTTGGGTTAATTTTTGCCAATACTCTTGTATTTGTGTTTGTGATATTGGCATTCCATCGTTATTCAGGAATAATGCCGAATGCTCATCTTTACGATTATTCAAATATTTGGTTAATGGATTGTTAGTATAGGAACCATAACGTTTACCCATAATCCATTGATTTACGGGAACTTGGCGAATAGAACCGACTACTATTTGTAATAAGTGTTGGTTTGCATTACATATTTGATGGGTTCTTTGTAAATTAGTAATTTCTGCTGTTGATAAACCGGCTGCAAATAAAATATATATTAAAGCATAATCTCGTAATCCCGATTTTTTAGCGCGTTGTAAAATCAAGTGGACTGTATTGCTCGGTAAATCGATTATTTTTTCTATCTTGACCAACTCCGAACTAACTAAACTTGTAGAATTAGTAGCTCCCATCAAAAATAACGTGACCAAATTCTCTAAAAATTCATCTTTATCATGCCAAAGTTCATGAAATTCACTGGTAAATTCGATTACGGCATACCCTAACAGCATAATGTTAAGTAAACTTGCTAGTTTTTGCGGTGGTAAGTGCGCGTATAGTTGCTCGCGTTCCATCACTGTTGCTAAAAATTCCGCCACATAATGATTTGCTTCTTTCAAACTTCGTCCGAGTGCTTGACGATTTTCTAATGGATAATTACCAGCCTCTCCTACCACGGAACGCACTAAGTTTGGTGCTTGTTCAAATGCTTCTAAACGGTCTTCGCAATAGTTTTTTAGCGCTTGATAGACACTAGTAGTTTGAGTAGCTTGGGTTTTTAAATATTCACCCAATTCTTGAAACACCGGCGATTCGGAAATTACTGCTAAAAGCAATCCATGTTTATTTCCAAAATGCCGAAACAAGGTGACTTCATTAACTTTCGCTAATTGCGCTACTGCTTTGGTTGTAGTTTCTGTTATTCCTTGAGCGGAAAATAATTCTGCTGCTGCATTGATTATTCTTTGTCGAGTTGAAATTATTTGGGAATTGGACATTGTAGGTCAAAGGTTAAAGATTTTTTTAACAGTAAATCTTGTAAAGACGTTGTATTGCAATATATAGCGGTTTTCACTTAGGTGTAATACATCCCGAACCTCACCCCCTTCCCCTCTCCTTAGTAAGGTGAGGTAATATTTTTTACTTCACTCAACCGAAAAGCGCTATATCTAATTGACTGAAATGGTCTAAATCCTCTATCAAGAGAAAAATAATGCAAGTGGCACTTGCATTATTATTTTATTTTTGTTAGACTATGAATGTAAGCAGCACTTGCATATTCTATTTTAATTCTAGCTGTATTTCTTGCCTGCTGCCTTATCTCAATCTGGGTGTCACGGGCAAGAGAATTCCGGCTCGCTCTTATATATAGAGCGGTTTTATTGACATTACTAACATCAAAGGAAATAATTATGACTACAGGCTCATCTGTAACTGAGGGTAAGCAACCGCTTGCTCTGAGTTGGACTAACGTGGCATTTTTCGGTGCGTTTCATGTTTTAGCTTTATCGGCTCCCTGGTTTTTCTCTTGGTCTGCTTTGGGAGTAATGATATTTTTGCACTGGTTATTCGGCAGCATCGGTATTTGTTTGGGTTATCACCGAATTTTGAGCCATCGTAGTTTAGTAGTTCCTAAGTGGTTGGAATATATCATTGCCATTATCGGAGCGCTTGCTATGCAGGGGGGTCCAATTTTTTGGGTAGCCGGACATCGATTGCATCATGCTCATACTGAGGATGAAGAGAAAGACCCATATTCTGCCAAGCGTGGTTTTTGGTGGAGTCATATGCTGTGGATTTTTTACCCACGTCCCGAGTTTTTTGAATATGAAAAGTTCAAGAAATTTGCTCCCGATTTGGTACGCGACCCATTTTACCGTTGGCTAAATCGCTACTTCTTATTACTGCAAATTCCCGTAGGTATTTTGCTATATGTTTTGGGTGGATGGTCTTTTGTAATCTACGGTCTATTTCTCAGAGCAGTATTATTATGGCATTCAACTTGGTTGATTAATTCTGCCAGTCATATTAGAGGATACCGCACTTTTGACTCTGATGATAATTCCCGTAACCTTTGGTGGGCAGCTATTTTAACTTATGGCGAAGGTTGGCACAATAATCATCACGCTCATCCAAATGTCGCGAAAGCTGGATTGCGTTGGTGGGAAATAGATATGACTTGGTGGGCAATTAAAGTGTTGCAAACTTTGGGATTGGCTAAAAAGGTTGTAATGCCAGTTGGTGATTAAATAGACCTAGTTTTCTAATCAACACCAATCAATTATGTAGAGACGTTGCACTGCAACGTCTTTGTTTATTTGGATTAGTATCGAGCGATTTATATAGATCAATACGGTTAAATGCTATCGGTACCAACCTAATCTTTGAGAAGTAGCAGTGCGGAGATCTCTACATTTTTTTTGGAAAACAACGAAAATTATGTGCTTGGAGGATTATCTATTTCCCCAACCATGATGCCACGACCCCATAAAGCTGCATAAACTAAATTTGGCGATCGCATATCTCCTTCCAACCAGGTAATTCCGGGAAACTGCTGTACTTCGGGGTTGCTAATTTGTTTCCAGGTATTCCCCATGTTTTGTGAAACATACATAGTATCTTTTTTTGCACCGCCTACACGCCCAAATATATAGACATTGGGGTTTTTATCTGAAGCACCTTTACCAAAGGTAACGAATTCGCACGTATCTACCGATGCAATTGTATTGAAGGTTTTACCCCCGTCAGTAGAACGATATAGTTTGTTTCCTTCTAATTCTTCCGGGTTGCGAGCAAAACTCATCCACACGTCACCCTGCTTTGTAGGATTGGAAACTATTGCTGGACGCACCATCCACGTAGGTAATTTGTTGGATGCTCCTTTTTTCCAGTTTGCTCCACCATCTTGACTGTAATAAAACGTCCAACCGTTGTAATAGTAAAAAGTTTTACCCGTAGGGTCTTGACGGTCGGCTGCCAAAATATACGAACTCAACCAGGGATTAATGCTGTTTGCCCAGGATTTTGGTAACGCATCGTAGTGCGTATGTTTATCGTTGTTGGGGTCGAAGGGTTTGGGTTTGGGGTCGTGGTCTAAGTTACGTGCTAGCTGCCAGGTTTTCCCAGCGTCCATAGTATAGTGAGTATAAGGGCCCCAAGTCGGCGACCAAACCATGTTATTTGGGTTCGTCGGTGACATAGCAATTTGACCACCCATTGCGATCATTTTCTCCCGCTTGGATTTCTCTGCTTTCCACATATTCTCTGCGGGTATGGACTCGAAAGCCTGCCAAGTTTTACCGTTATCTTTTGTCAGTCCATGTATCGGATAAAACCCTTGCCACTGGTGAAAACCCACAAAGGCAGCATAGTTGGGTTTTTTATAGGCATAATCCATACCTGTTGCTCCTGCTACATGAGGAAAGGGTACGGGATATTTTTTCCAGTCAGGATTAGCCCATTTAAAAGCAGGATTGATATCAATATTTGCTGGGTTGATTTTTTCTAACGGTACTTGGTAACGGTTGAGGTGACGAAAACCAATCATGTCCTGTACCGCACTAATTAAATCTGCTCCTCCCTGGGATTTGGGAACGGGTGGAACTCGCACAATATTGGGGTCAAGTTCTTCGAGGTTGTTCATCAACCATCTAAAGTTGGGGTTTTCAGCATTTATATTATCGGTACAAGCAACACCAAAACCGTTTGTCCACCATACTCGTTGAGGATTTGCCGGATCGATCACAACTACTGATGCACCAGTCCCTGAATAAGATTGATAGTATTTAGGGGCAGATGGATTTACCTTGTCTTTGGGATAATTTGCATCATAAGCACCCATGTACATCGTTTGCTTTTTCCAAGTGTTACCACCGTTATCGGAACGGTAAAGATACTTATCAGAAATTGCTAATACCATATTAGGATTATCTGGTTGTACGGCTACGGCTGAATAAACTTTTTCTATGCCATCTGGTGTAATATCAGTCCATTTATTATTCTTATATTTACGAACCCCACCAGATTTTTTTCCCCCGCTTTCCGGTTTGGTTCCGAAACTTACGTAAAGCGTACCGTCCTTAGCAACTGTTCCGCGTAAGGGATCTTTTTCTCCGGCAATATTACGCCACGATTCACCAGTATCGCTGCTACTCCACACCCCTTTTCCGTGAATTCCCACATATATTGTTTTAGTTGCTTGATTGGCTTTACCGGAATTGCGATCGAAAGCGACAAAGGTAAAACCGGGTATATCTTTATTCTCTTTTCCGTTAGATTTTTTATATTCGGGTAAGCTGTTAGCAGATGGTAATCCACCGTTAACTTGCGTCCATTCTTGCTTAGCGTCACTTCTCCACAATCCATCGCGACGAGAAGCGAAGTAAACGATATTACTGTTGTTGGGGTCTACCGCTAAACGTTCCCCTGTATCGGAACGGTATTGTTTATCTGCTCCTACAAAGACATCTTTTTTACCCAATCCTGTTGGTTTCCACGTATTTCCTCTATCTTGGGAAACCATTATTTCACCAGAATATTTATACTTCTTTCTCCCACCTTCTGTAATAATTGAGCTTCCATGATTTACCGCAGCATATACATGACTGGGCTTTTGCGGGTCGATCGCAATACTTTCAAGTCCTATACCACCCTTAGAAAAGTTTGTATTAAACATATCCATCAAAGGGAGCCATTTATTATTTCGACGGTCGAAGCGATAAGCACCACCCACATCGGTACGGATGTAAACATCGTAAGGTTCTACGGGTGCGATCGCCATTCCTGTAACGTAACCCATACCCTGAATATTTACGTTACTCCATTTAAAGGATTGCTCAGTTTTAGCTTGAGTAGATATCATGCTAAAGTTGCTCCCAACTAAAATTATTGCTGCTGTAAATACCAGCAGTACAAAGAAACTTGATTTACGTAGTAGAGGCGTGAAATGTAGTTGCTTGCTGAGGATATTCATTATTTTGAAACTGCATATAAACAGCAAAGTTTGTTTCTACGTCTTCCCTCTCCTTCCTGATGTTCCTTTTTAGGAAAAAAAATAAAAAGTAAATTGCAAAAGGAAGTATACAGAAACTAATTGTCTTTGTTTATCTAACTACATACACGCCCAAATATTCATTTGATTGATTTATATAACTATAATTAATACTGATTCTTCATCAAAGCTTTATGATTTAGGGTTTGAGAAAAGGGTTGTGGGGGAGGGGCAGAATATCTAGGATTTTCTTAACCATCAGATGCCTTACAAGACACGGCGTAGTTAGGGAATGTATCAGTGGGAACACAGTTGTCAAATGATTAATGGGGTAATTAAGATGAAAAATATAACAAAAAAACAGATAAAAGATACGTTTATCATATGTCAATAGAATACGAGATGCCGTGGGAAGCAGAGGCAGACTATTTCGGTAAGTTAGATTTGCAGGATAGTGAATGGGATTTTTATCGAAATGATGAAAGTAATGAAGGATACGTCTATTTGGGAAGCAGATTAACTCAGGTGCATAGCTCAAAACCTACTCCGAAACAAGGCCGGAATCTTGAGCAGCAAAGGCAACAACAGCAAGCAGGAGAAAGGAAAAGCGTGTTTCAAGTTGATACTGGCAGGCTTATTAAAGCTCTAAACGTAGAAGCGAAGAAAGGCTTTATCAACTTAATAGGTAAGCAATATCAATTTAGTGATTTTTTGAGTATCGAACTTAATAATGTTCCAGATGATATGAAGCTATCTTTTCGCGTGGAGTGGAAAAGATTAGCACTTCAATTCACTACCTATTCTGATTTTACTTTATCCGAGCGTCAAAATTTAATAGAAGAAGCAAAAAGATTTTTGTGTAAAATACACTTTAAAAAACAAATCAAGTTGAGGCAAAGAGGAAAAAAATACGACCTAGACTTTAGGGAGACAAATTTTGACGGCTTTGACTTCGGAGAAATAGTTCTCATTGGATGTAATTTTAGTAAAGCTAGCTTGCAATACTGTAAATTCATTTTTGCAGATATTAAGGGTGCTGACTTTAGTGACGCTGATCTGACTGAAGCTAATCTCTGTGCAGCTAATTTGAGTGGAGCTAATTTTAGTCGTGTCAATCTTAGTGAAGCTAAGTTGGTCGATGCTAATCTCAGCAAAGCTATTTTAAGAGAAGCAAACCTCAGCGGTGCTAACCTTAGAAATGCTATTTTAACAAATGCCGACTTTACTGATGTTATAGGTAAATACTTGAGTTTAGATTCTCCTCAATCTAATATTTCCGATTATTGGGAACACCCTAGATCATTCAGTAGGACTGGATATTACTCAGGCTACGACGTGAGAATATGTGATTATTAGCCCATTGTGCTACTTCTATAGGAATTGAGCGGAAACTGGCGATATAGCGTTGTTTTTACGTTTGTGTGGGGCTGTAATTTAAAATAGATTTTCAACGAAATCATCAAGGTTGCTACGCTTCACGCGCCAACTCTTACCTGCTTTACATAAATATCCTTTAGAAAGCCCTAAATTAATTCGGCTGCGGAATTCAGGCGATCTTGAGCAGGAACAGATCTACGCATCAGTACCAGAAACGACGCGGAAGTAACCATTCACCCGTTAAAAAATGTAAGAAAACTTATTCTTACCTTGAAAACTAACGGAACAACCTCGCAACAGCACAGGTAAAATTTGGAAGCAATGGTGAAGTTAGCTCGTCAGAACTGAATAAAGTTTCAGCCAGTTTGAGTTGAGCTTTGTCACGTCTATAAACTTCAACTTGCTGCGATCGCCAATCTAAAATCCAATATTCTTTTACTCCTCTAGAAGCGTATAATTTTAATTTCGCTTCTCGATCGCGGCGTTGGTTTATAACTCCCTCAGAAAGTACTTCAACAGCTAAATCTGGCGCTCCGGTTAGGTGTCCAGCGTCATCAATCAAAGCAGAAAGACGTTCTTTACTTACCCAAACCACATCGGGAATTACGTTATCCGCATCAGTAAAAATAACTCCGGGAGTGGGAATCGCTTGTCCCGACTGCTTCTGCTCCGACCAGTCGTCAAGAACAGTGAAAACAGATCCAATAACTTTTTGGTGTCTCCAGTGTGGTGCCTTAGTCACGAACAATTCCCCATCAATAATTTCGTAGCGATTGCCGTTATCAGGCAGCAATTCAATATCCGCCGTTGTCCAACGTACTCGGTCTTCAATGCTTTGGCTCATGGGTTTTCACCTCCCGCAATATCAGTATTTTAACAAAACTGTTATTCATTCTTCACTTACCACCTGCGGAAGTGAGGGATGAATAACGTTCATCTTCCCCTCTCAAATAACGGCGTTGCACAATTGAAATATGAATTTATTTTTTTATATGTACAAGCCCCCTAAATCTAGGCTGTTGACTCTGTAGTTTTTTTGGGCTAAAAGTTCATGCAGTTTTTGTGTTGGCTTTTGAAGGTCGGCGGAGCCGACTTTCATGGGTTCCCAGGCTCAGCCTGGGAACCAGTTAAAACCAGTTAAATGCATGAGCCAAAAACG
The DNA here is from genome assembly GCF_034931125.1 of Rivularia sp. UHCC 0363. Lineage (NCBI taxonomy): Bacteria > Bacillati > Cyanobacteriota > Cyanophyceae > Nostocales > Rivulariaceae > Rivularia > Rivularia sp. UHCC 0363. The sequence goes on from NZ_JAYGHM010000001.1 coordinate 236,241, forward strand.
AGTAAATTCTATCAAAGTCAACAGCCTAGGCTGGGGGCAAATCAAAATCTAACTAAAATCTAAAATCCAAAATCCAAAATAAAAAAGAGGTCTTCTCTGACCTCTTCGCAACTTCCTAAAATGATATATGGTTTATTTTTGATTTATTTTAATTTAATATCTACTTTAAACCAGTGTTCATACCTTGCTTTCCGGTAGCTAATTCTACTTTCATAATTGTGCCACCCATTTTTTGAATGCGTTGCTGTTCGCGAAACCAATTTTCGTAAGGAACTAGTTTGGTAAAGTAGGTATTTTGTAGTTCGCGTTGAGTGCGAATTCTACTTTGGCTGGGAACGCAAGCAGTAACTTTAAACATCCGCATGGGATTAAATCTCCTAATAGTAGCGATTAAAAATCTGTTAACAAGGATAATTTCATAAATTTACGATTGTGGAGTTAATTTCGGACTAAATTCCTTAATATTAAAACTCCTACACCTAAATTCTGAATTCCTTTTTATTTATTTCAAAAAGAGCAAATCTTTAGATCGTTATTGCAAGGCTGGAAATCAATCATCAATACTAGACAGCCAACACATATCAGTTCAAATTCTCAAAAGATAAGCGATCGGACTTTCTAGCACTCATAAGTGATTCCCAGACCTCAATCATAAAAATGCTACTAGCTTAAGCCAGAGCAAATGTAGTCGAAGTATACGCCCATTTCCTTACCAGCATCGGGACCAACCAAGCTAGCGGTAACTTCTTTCATCGACTGAATAGCTTGTACGGTAGCTCCAACGGGTACACCCAAGGAGTTGTAGGTTTCTTTCAAACCATTTAGTACGCGCTCATCCAAGATGGAAGGGTCGCCAGCTAACATAGCGTAGGTGGAATAACGTAAATAGTAGTCCAAGTCGCGGATACAAGCAGCGTAACGGCGAGTGGTGTACATATTACCACCGGGACGGGTGATATCAGAGTACAACAAGGATTTAGCTACAGCTTCTTTAACGATAGCAGCAGCATTAGCCGCGATCGCAGTAGCAGCACGTACTCTCAATTCGCCGGTCTGGAAGTAGCCCTTAAGCTTTTCCATTGCGCCGGTATCGAGGTACTTACCTTGAACGTCCGAAGAATTGATAACAGAAGTGATTGCGTCTTGCATGATTGTTATTTCCTAATTTCCAACTGTTTTACAACACCTGGGGGATGTGAAGCGGGGAGAATAGATTCACCCTACTGCATCGCACCTACCAAGTAGTCGAAGTAAGCACCAGCTTCACCAGAGTCTTCAGCAGACATCATGCCAGTAGCAACGTTCTTCATGGCACGAACGCCTTCAGCAACTGCGTCAATAGGAGTTCCCAAAGACTTGTACATTTCACGAACGCCTACAATCCCAATTTCTTCGATGGGTGTAACGTCACCAGCAACGATTCCATAAGTAACCAAGCGTAGATAATAATCCATATCACGCAGGCAGGTAGCGGTCATTTCTTGACCGTAAGCGTTACCACCAGGAGATACAACATCGGGACGCTTTTGGAAAAGCTGGTCGCCAGCTTGCTTAACGATACGCTCGCGGTTTTCGGTCAGCATTTGAGCAACACGCAAACGGCGTTCGCCACCTGTAGCAAAGCTTTTAATTCTGTCTAATTCGCCGGGGCTGAGGTAGCGAGCCTCTGCGTCAGCATTCACGATGGACTTCGTGACGATACTCATTATAAGGATTCCTCCAATGCGAATGAAGCCTGAGTTGATTTAGTGGTGTTATGGAAAAACGGTTAGCTGAGCTTCGTTACTGCGGAACTTATAAATAAATTCCGAGCCTGCTTGAGTAAACACCAATACGCAAGAAGAAAACTCAATTACCTTCAAAAATTATTCTCCGGCATTTTGTTGAGTATTTATGACTCTTTTTAACACTTTGTAACATTAATTTTCATGTTCGCCGGTTTTTGGGAGTAGGGAGTAGGGAGTAGGGAGGGGTAGAAATAACTCCTAACTCCTAACTCCTAACTTCTTTTACCGTTCGTTATAACGTCCGGTAAGTACGGAAGGAGATAAGCTAGACCATGACTGCTTAACTAAGTCCGCAGCAGCTTTAACGCTACCGATGTAGTTACCCGCAGGTAAGGATGGGAAGCGTGGATAAGGTACTACGTCTTCACCGAAGAATCTAGAATACTCTTCGCTACCTACCATTGTTTCTACAGCAGCTTTTAAACCATCGTCGGCTAACAGTTTGTTGTACTGACGAATTTCGGCTTGTGTCGCTGGTGCGCGTCCCAATATGTGACGGAATAAGAATTCAATCACTTTGGTGTTGGGATAAGGCGTATAGAAGCGCTTAAGGTAGATATCCGAACCTGCGAGAGTGCGAACAAATTCGCGCACGGAGATTTCACCGTTTCGCAATTTACTATCTAAGTCGGAACGGCGGAAGTATGAAGGAACTTGACCGCTAAATACATCCATTACCTGGATGTAAATTGCATCAATTACCTGTTGCTTCTCAGCTTGATTGTCCATAGAAGTCATGCGGAATATCCGTGCTGGCTTGCGACGGCTTGTTCCAACTCCTACTTCTACCGATTGTCCTCTACCATCGTTGTAAGAACGTCCCAACTGGATAAACAGCGGCTTGCTCTTATCTATTTGACGGGCTTGGGCTGCCATATCTGCGATCGCTTTACCCATCATCGGCATTTGAGCAGCTTGCATCTTAGATTTAACCGGCTCAAAGCTGGGAACAACAATGTCCTTGCTTTGCTTGGTCAGTCGGTTGTACAGCGTTTGGCTGTTGGGGAAGTTAGCCGCCGGTAAGGTTTGATAGAGGTTGTAAGGTACTGTATCTTCACCAAATGCTTCTGTATAATCGTTGCTGTTTACCATCGCATTGATGAAAGCACGGATACCTTGAGTTGCCAGTATTTGGTTATACTTCCGTATTTCTTGCTGGTCTAAAGGTGCGCGTCCCAAGAAATGCTTGGTTCCTAGCTCGATTACTTTGGTATTTGGATAAGGAGTATAGAATTCTTTCAGGTATAGATTTGAACAGCCTAAACCTTCAATGAACTCTTTTACATTGATTTCATTATTGCCCAATCTGCTTTCTAGGTTCTTAAATTCGCTAGCATTGGCAATGTAAGGCTCAATATCGCGCTCGAAAATCTGGCGGTAAGCTGCTCTGATAACGGTTTGTACGGCAACTTTATTATTGGTATTTGCTACCAACTTAAAGATTTTCCGCTGTTCGCGCTGTTTGCTAACACCTTGGTTAATCCGATACTGGATATCTGGTTCGGTACGGTTTTGGGCAACATTACCAAGTTCGACAAACATTGGTGTTTCTTGTTTTTCAACTTGAGTGCCAACATCTTCGCGGATGCTACCTGTACGCAATTGTCGTAATGCCACACCTTGAGGAGTCAAATAACGCTCGTAAGGAACGGTATCTTCACCGAAGGCTTCAACGTATTCTTGGCTATCAATAAAAGCGTCTACTAAGGCGTAAAAGCCTTTCTTAGCACAGATGTCGAAGTACTTATTATTTTCCTGACGACCGTAGGTAGGACGACCCAGCAAACGACGGTGGATGTATTCTACAGCTTTACAAACATAGAGCGATGTCCAATACATTTTGCGGAATAAATCCGATTTCGCCAGCATTCGGATAAAGTCGCGAATGGTAATTTCGCCGTTTTCGAGCTTAATTTCCGCAACTTTCAGCCGCTGACCTTCGTAAACATCCCGACCAAATACCTGTAGATAAGCAGCTTTAATTACCGCTTGAGTAGAGCTTTCGGAATATTTAACACTTGCGCCTCTACCTGTTCCTTTACTTAAAGTACTGGGAACTTGGTCTAAGCGGAAGATTTTTGGACCTAAAGAACCGGGGAAAGCACCACGAGCTTTGGGATTGCTGTTTTGGTTGTTAATTCCAGGTCCTTGGTGAATCAGGATGCGCTTGGTATCCTTATTGAAAGGTGCCGGACGGCTGCTAGGACTCTTGGTTTCTTTGGCGAAGATTGCGCCGAATTGAATTTCCAAGGGGTCGTTACCGGAACCATAAGGATGCTGGTCTGGTAAAGGTTGGGTATAGGCGGCGAAAGTTGTGATAAACTGCGGAACCTTACGGAAAGGCGCACTGTATTTCAACAAATCTTGCTGCGGTCCCCAGTTGCGACATTCTTGAGCTTCTTGACCCAAACCTCTAAGGTAAGGAACCGTTTCTTCTCCAAAGTAGTCGGCGTATTCGTTGGAATCTACCAGAGCATCAATTAAAGCAGGTAGACCACCTCTGGAGATAATATCAAAGTATCTTTGTACTTCTTCCCGGCTGCTCGGTCCTCGTCCTAAAAAGTGACGGAAAGCCAGTTCTAGAGCGCGGCTATTAATAAATGGTTCATAAAATTGTTTCCGATAAAGGGGAGATTTACCCAAACGACGGGTAAATTCTTTCATCGAGATATCGCCATTTTTGACCTGAGATTCTAGGTAAGATATCGACTGAGAATAAGCACGGGTAATATCGCGCTCGAAGATTTGTCGATAAGCCGCTTTCACGACCATATCTTTTTCCATTCCCGATAACCCAGTTTTCATGACAAACTTGGGTCGTCTTTCCGCCGCATTAAAGTAAATTTGCGGTAATTGTAAACCTTGCTGGTCGCCGGAAGGACGCTGACGCTTTTTAGTAGAAGGAGTGGCTGCTTTGAATTCGTTAATCAAAACATCCATGTACTGAGACACAATATCTGTGGCTTCCGGATTTTTGCGGAAATAGGAAAGCGAAGCAGTTTTGATTTCTTGCAAAGCGACAATTGTTGCTTCACCAGAACAAGCTCTTTCAATAATTTCTCGCAGTCCCCGCACGTTTACGGAAATAATATTCGGGTCTCCAGCTACGATCGCGTAAGTGGCATAACGTAAAAACCACGACAAATCCCGCAAACTTTTAGACATATTGCTCGGACCATAGCGAGCAACGTTAATTGGTCTAAAACCTGGAGGTATCGGACCGCTAGGAGAAGAATTAAAAATGGAACGTAAATTTTCCAGGAATCCGCCTTTCGATTCTACGTAAGTGACGGTTCCTAATTCCATCGATCTTCTTACATCCATAGCGCCTTCACTTGCGCCAACAGAAGCCATTTGTAGTTCTTCTTTTCTGGGCTTTTCCAAGAAAGACATCGGCGAACCACCAACGAAAATCCGGTTCGCAGCGCGACTCACAATAATTTCGGCATTGTCAGTTAAAGTTTGAGCGATATCCAAACGCTTCTGACCAGAAGCAAAATAGCTTTCTAATTCATTTAATTCACCATTTCCCAAAAAGCGGTCTTGCTGTTCCGCTTGGGTAATAGTCGATAAAGCTAGAGTTTGATATAGTTGCGGACGTGCAACCGAGCTTCCACCACTTGCCTTAACACTCATTTTATTTTTAAAACTCCCATCTAATATCTCGCGTGTGCGTATATTGGGTTGTCTTTAGGCTTCAAGGAGCGGTGTGTTTTTACTTGAACCGTGTTGCCTTCAAGACTGCCAAAAATTTAATCCACTAGCTTTTAGATTAGAATGTTTTGAGTTTAATCGGGGTATTTATTAAGAAGTATGTAGAAATCACATAATTAATGTATTTATTTTGGTGGGGGAAAATTCTTGGTTTTGGGCAAGCTTACCTTTATGCGATCGCCATTCACCCACAGAATCACTGACACCCGCTTATGAGTGCGGCTATACATACGAAGCCCGCCTGCACGGACTAAAAATCTGAGTTTTTCTAGCCCACGCAGGTGGGCTTTGCAATTGTAGCCCCACCCTTCGAGGGTGAGGGCGATTTAGTTGAAAAACACGTCCTAATTTCCCACAGCTTCCAATCGAATCAACTGCCCATTATCCTCATCTGTAATCACGTATAATTTGCCATCAGGAGCCACCTTAACATCACGCACGCGCTGACCGATTTCGATGGATTTTTCGCTAACAACATTACCTTTTTCATTTAAATCAATATGACGCACATCTTGGGAAACCAACCCCCCCGCAAATAAATCACCCTTATAAAATGCCAGTCCTGAAGGTGCGATCGATGGTGTCCAAACGAGCTTGGGGTCTACCATTCCAGGACGAGAGCGTTCTTGAGAAATTTCTCCTCCACTATATTCGCGGCTGTAAGTAACAACGGGCCAGCCATAATTTTTACCTGCTTCTTCTAGGTTGACTTCATCGCCACCCTTTGAACCGTGTTCGGTTGACCAAACTCTTTTATTCTCAGCATCAAAAGTTAATCCTTGTATATTACGATGCCCGTAACTCCAAACGGCTGGATTTGCATTTGCAGTTGATACGAAGGGATTATCTTTTGGTATGGAACCATCATCATTGAGTCGGACAATTTTACCTAGTTGACTGTCAAGCTTTTGAGCCTGTTGACGAGGCAATTCGCCATTAATTTTAAGTGGTGGATTTCCACCATCACCGATCGCCAGCAACATTGTATTATCGGGTAGCCAAACAATGCGCGAGCCAAAATGCTGTCCACCGGGTTTGGTTGGCGATACTTCAAAGATTACTTGTACATCCTGTAATGCTTTACCATCAAATTTGGCTCTTGCGATTCGGGTACGGTTCGCTTCTTCTGTACCGTGGGAATAAGTTAAATAAACCAAGCGATTTTGGGCAAATTTGGGATGAAGCGAAACCTCCATCAAGCCACCTTGACTAACTGCGAATACTTCCGGAACTCCGGTTATGGGTGTTGGATCGAGTACACCATTGCGGACAATTCGCAATCTACCGGGACGCTCGGTAATTAACATTGTCCCATCCGGGAGCCATGCCATACTCCACGGATTTTCTAAACCTTCTACTACTTTTGTTTTCTTAAAATTATTAGCTTTAGGAACATCACCCGAAGGTGGGATTCCATAGTTTGACTCCGAACCTATTGCTGATGAACTATTTAGGGGGTTTTGTGCTGAGGAACATCCAGCAACGATAAAGGCGATCGCCGCACCAGATAAAAGTCGCTTTGATAAATATGACATTTTTAGGTCAAAGGTTAAAGGTTGAAATTAATGTTTTCATTTTGACGCTTAAAGATGACAGGGGAATGTCAAAAGTTTATTTACTCATAATGTTATAATTCTTCTTGTAAAGGCTTCCTGCTGGTCTTCGCATTTTTTTTCATCCATTTGCTAGCATTTAAAAGTATTACTCCCTTTCTTCTTCGGGTAGTTTGGTAATTGCACTCAACTCAGAAGCCGCAATATTAACTTTAAAAAATCTTCCCGATTTACCAGAAAATAAAATTTATCGCTTGTGGGTCTTTTCCAAACATACTAGCAATAATATTTTTTCATACTCCTACACTCTTCTTTATCGAGTAATAAGCCAACGCTGTTTTTATTGATCGGATAAAGCACAATCCCGTTTTTTATTAACTTTACTACAAAGTGAACTACCTACATTCGTCGGAGTACCGACTGAAAGTAGGCTTCTGGTGCATTCTTAATACTTCCAGAACTTCCTTCGAGGTACTATTAGTAGTAGAGTCACCTACTACTGGATTCCCTTTACGGCGTTTTATCGTGGGGAACAGTCCCAGCCCCACGCGCTTTACGTTGATAGACGCATTGATATCGCGGTCAACCCAAAGCGACTCTTTTTCGTCCCAATACTCGCGGATATCGCAATCAGTGAAGATGAAATCATCGCGATACGCGAGCAATTGAGACGTATATGCAGGTCTTACTGCTATTATCCTAGTCCCAGCTTTTCCAGCTATGTATTCTAGGATTGTGAAGAATTGCCCAAAAGCTGCATCGCACCAAGACTTGTTTAATCCAGACTTAGCCGATTGACCATTTGGCAAATATTCGCCGTCTTCATCAATTTTGACTTTATTCCGTTTAGATAAAGCTTTTAAGTTTAAATCCTCGTGAACAATCACCTTTTTACCAATACGCACCAACGCATGAGCAGTCTTAAATGCGTGGTCTTTTCTAGTCCTGGCAATGCGTTGATGTTCGCGTCCTTCACGTTTTGCTAACTTACGTCGCTGCTTGCCACCTTTCTTTTTTGAAGACTTGCGGTTTGAGATTTTAGCTAGACGTTTTTGAGACTTTCTAAAAGATTTTATTGATGGCAGCTTGCTATTTTCTGAAGTTGCTAGATAATCGTTTTCATGTAATACCGCATCCAGTCCAAGGGTATTATCCCAAGTGGGAACTACATTTTCAGGTGTAAAAGTCGGTACATTCGGATCTTCCAGACAAATAGCAATGTACCAGCCATCAGCCTTGTTGGTTAGTAACGCATTTTTCAATACAAAACCATCAGGTAGCGGACGATGCAAGCGTACTTTCAACCAACCTTTTAACTTTGAAAAAGACAAGAACAGCCAGTCTTTCTGTCGGCGCTTAATAGTAATAGCCTGCCCCTCAATCTTTAGAGTGCGGTAACGTGCAGCGTTTTTAAAGCGAGGCTTACCACTACGACGGACATTACTGTCACCTGCAAGAAAACGAGTAAAGGCTAGGTCTACACGCTTTGATACATCTTGTAAAGTCTGAGATGGAACGCCAGTAAAGTCTAACAACTCGCCAGAATAGCCAACTTTTATTAAGTCTTGCTTGATAACAGGAAGTTGCTTTTTCTGAGAATAAAAGTTGGGGTTGTCTCGCAACTTTGGCACTGAACAGTTTAATGGACAGGAGTTGATATTAATACGGTTATGCTGATACCAATCAAACCTATCTCCTAGCTGCTTGTTATACCAATAACGACAAATCCTTAGCCAGCTATTTAGTTGTAGTTTTTGATTGGTGCAAGGAATATTTTACGGATTCGTAGTACAACTGCAAAAATTTGGTATTGCAGGAGCCTTATTTTTAGTCGGTAAAACATTAGATTGGTCGGGATTAATTCCCACAGTTGCAACTCAAGCACCACCCATACAACCAGATTCCGCATTGTGGGCAATTCGGTTGATAATTGGTCCTCTACCAACTTTAATTTTAATTATTGGTTTAGTTATAGCTTATTTCTATCCAATTACTCGCTCTAAGCATGAGGAAATTGTTTTGAAACTAAAAGAAAGAAGGGAATAGGGGATTGGGAATTGGGCATTTAAAATAGTATTGTAATATTGTAGGGTGCGTTACAAACTTTATTTTAACTGACTTATTGCACCATTCTTAACAAGCTCCCAAACCCATCTTAAAATCAATTTCAAGGCTGACGTACAAAGTACATTATAAGCGTAATAAAAGCTTTTATAGTCTGATTTATCAGACTTTGGTTATAAGCCTGGGAATTTATTCCAAGGCGGTTATCGCAACTGGTGCAAGATGTAAGTTAAAACGCACTATTCTCAAAATATTGTTGCATTATTCTATATATTTAATAATTGATAATTGGTTAAAAGATGTCTTACTTGTTCTCACCAATGAACGAAAAAAACGCAAAAATAATTTTAAGATGGCGTTATATTAAGGAATTAGACTTTTACAATCCTAATCTTTCTGAAATTGAGGAAACAGTACAAGAGTTTTTAAATCCTGAAAACGCTTATTACAGTATTTTAAACAATCATAATGAACTCGTGGCTTATTGTTGCTTCGGTGCGGATGCGCGAGTCAAAGGTGGTAATTACGATGTTGAAGCACTAGATATTGGATTTGGAATGCATCCTAATTTGAGCAGACGAGGAATTACTTTTCGGATAATTAATGCTGTATTTAATTTCGCTCAAAACCATTTTTCAACTAATTTATTTCGCGTTACAGTTGTTGAGTTTAATCAGCAAGCATTAAGAATATGTCAAAAAGCTGGATTTTGGGAAGTTCAAAAATTTCAACGGGAACAAGATGATATATATTTCCTGGTGTTGATGTTAAAAATATAAAAAATCATATGTAGTGTTCGCATCTTGCTCCCACTACATCAAACGATTAACAGATTCATTCTTATTAAGTAAATATTTTATTTTTTATCAGTATTTACAACTTTATAGTCAGTCAATTTAAAAAGTGTAGCTGCCCAACGTTCGTTAGGGTAACTTTCTTTAACTTCCCCACTAAAACGAATCTTCAATCCATCTTGTTTAAATTTGTTAGGGAAATTACAAGGCGCGAATCTACCGTTACCATCTTCAGTAACAATTATGTAAAGTGTCTCATTAAGACGCTTAATTGTACCGACTTTATTTTTTACTGTTTCAACAGTTTTTCTATTATCAAAAGCGCATTTAGAAGTATTTTCTTGCTTCTTACCAATTAATCCTAATTCTCTTAACTGTTTCTGAGTTTCTTGATTCCAAGGACGTACCGAACCAAAAGCACCATCATAGACCGCATTCCAAGGTTGAGTTCCTTGATTCTCTGCAAAAAATATAAAATTACCACCCGGTTTCTGAATAAAATTATCGCAGGAAGTCTGATTAAATCCTTTGAGAGTTACCATTTCCGGACCGCTACTTTTTAAATATCGCTTAACTTTAATTGTCAGCGTGTCTCCTTTAATTTGTTTCACAATTCCTTGAAATACAATCGGAGTTCTATTTACTCTTTGAGCAATTGTTGCGGCTTCACTTCCTGGTGCTGGTTTACAAGCATAAGCTGGCTGCACGGGAGATAAAGTTAATAAGAAAGAAATTGGTAGACCAAATCCGATAATTCCTAATAGGTAGCGAGAAACAGATTTTAATTTCAACATAAATTATAAATTAGTCGATTTAATGTATAAAAATACAAATTGAGAGATAGTTTAGTAATTAAGTAAGACCTGATAAATTTAACTGAAGTTCCTACCGTCAAACTATTTCACAATCATAATATTATATCTTTAGATAGATGCGAAAAAGAAGACTAAGTTAATCAATTGCACTTCAAGTTTGATTTATAATTACCTACTAATGCAAAAGTATCCAAGTCAACATTTCCCAAAGACCTGCAAAACGTGATAGGAAACATTGATATACTATTTCACCAAATTCTCGATACAAATCGAAATAGATGAAGACGTAGCACTGCTACGTCTCTACACTAAATAAAAAACAAATTTAATCCACAATCCAAAATCTAAAATCCCATGTCTGACATTCAACAGATAAGCAACGCTGTAGCCAACCTTTACAATACTTATCCCTTTCCCCCAGAACCCTTGCTCGACGAACCACCACCAGGTTACAACTGGCGCTGGAATTGGTTAGCTGCTTACAATTTTTGTACGGGACAAAAACCACAAAAACAAGATATTCGCATTCTTGATGCTGGTTGTGGTACGGGTGTAGGAACCGAATATTTAGTCCATCTCAACCCCCAAGCGACCGTAGTTGGAATTGATTTAAGCGAAGGAGCGCTGAATGTTGCCAAAGAACGCTGTCAACGCTCTGGTGCTAATCGTGTTGAATTCCATAATCTGAGCTTATTTGATGTAGACGAACTATCCGGCGAATTTGATTTAATTAACTGCGTCGGCGTTTTACATCATACACCAGAACCGATTAGGGGTATTCAAGCTTTAGCGAAAAAATTAGCCTCCGGTGGCTTGATGCACATTTTTGTATATGCTGAATTGGGACGCTGGGAAATCAGCTTAATGCAAAAGGCGATCGCACTTCTCCAAGGTGACAAACGCGGCGATTATCGCGATGGTGTTAGTGTTGGTAGAAAGCTTTTTGACTCTTTACCAGAACATAACCGTATAGTCAAGCGAGAAAAAGAGCGTTGGGCTTTAGAAAATCAGCGCGATGAAAATTTTGCCGATATGTACGTCCATCCTCAAGAAATTGATTACAACATTGAAACTTTGTTTGAATTGATTGATGCTTCCGGTTTGGATTTTGTTGGTTTCTCGAATCCCGGTTACTGGAATTTAGCAAGACTTTTAGCGAAAGCCCCAGAACTAATCGAACGAGCCGAAAATTTGGGAGAACGGGAGCTTTATCGATTAATAGAATTATTAGACCCAGATGTCAGCCATTACGAATTCTTCCTGAGTCGTCCACCATTAAACAAAGCTGATTGGTCAGATGAGCGTCAGCTTCTGGGAGCAACTCCAGAGCTAAATCCCTGTATAGATGGATTTCCAGCATCAACTATATTTAACTACGACTACCAACTAATTAGACTCTCAGAAAGTGAGATTGAGTTTATGAAAGCTTGTGACGGAAGCTTAACAGTGGGAGAAATCTTGCATAACGTCCAATTAGACCTAGAAAAAATCAAAGAGCTTCAGAAACAGCAACTAATAATGCTTAGTTAGGAGTTAGGAGTGCGAGCGTCTCGCTCGCTATCAATCTTCCCATGCCCAATTCCCATACCCAATGCCCATACCCAATTCCCAATTCCCAATTCCCAATTCCCAATGCCCATACCCAATTCCCAATTCCCAATGCCCATACCCAATTCCCAATTCCCAATTCCCAATTCCTAATTACCAATTCCTAATTACCAATTCCTAATTCCCAATTCCTAATTCCCAATTCCCAATGCCCAATTACCAATTCCCAACTGTTAGCCGATAACAGTTCAACCTTTACTAAATGCTAATATCGCTGATGACAACCCCGTAAAGTCAGGGGTAAAATCCTGGATAAGAGTTTTTCTGCCGCTATCTTCTTCTCTCCAAGGTCGAATATAGATAGCCTTTGAGAAACACATCTATCTATGTTTGTCATCCGTAATTTAGTACGGTTTAAGTAGCAAATTTACTGCGTAAATGTTGTTTATGTTTGTAAATGTGTCGAAAAATTAAGGTAGCAGTTTAGTTGAATGATGCTATTCCGGTAACAAGAAGTTAATTGTTTTTTTCTAAAGTAATGTTACCCAACCATGATATGATTCAACTGACTGGATTTGCAGTCAACATCAAACTTCTGTACTGGTTTCAAGTCCCGTGAGCTTGTCAGATAAAACGATTGAATCCGCGCCTTCGACAATAGAAAATTCTCAACCTGGTTTTGAGGACACACCAGGAAATCCCATGCAGGATTTCTACAATCTCTATCAGGAGTTGTTAGTTATAACTCTTGCTTTGACGGGAATTGTTTTTGTGTCCGTCTGGATATTTTATTCCTTAAACATTGCTTTAAATTATTTAATTGGAGGATGTGCTGGTTTAGTTTATCTCAGAATGTTGGCGAAAGATGTTGAAGGCTTAGGTAGAGAAAAGCAACAGCTGAGTAAGACTCGGTTGGCTTTAATAGTGCTGTTGATTTTGCTAGCAGGAAAGTGGAATCAATTGCAAATCTTGCCTATATTTTTGGGCTTTTTAACCTATAAAGCAACGCTGATAATTTACGTAATTCGCGTGGCATTCAATCCTGACTAGCATGAAACTGGGTAACTTAAAAAGCGATCTCTCCAGTTAATATGGTCGAAACGTATGTAATGGTCAAGTAAATGGTAGATTTTCTGAACGCTTTTAATTTTGTAACTCTTGCAGAATTGGAAGTAGGAAAACATCTGTATTGGCAAATTGGTAACTTAAAATTACACGGACAGGTTTTTCTTACTTCCTGGTTCGTAATTGCCTTGTTGGTGATAGTTTCCATCTTAGCAAGCAGTAATATTAAGCGGATTCCGAGCGGTATACAGAACTTGATGGAGTATGCCCTCGAATTCATTCGGGATTTGGCTAAAAACCAGATTGGCGAGAAAGAATATCGCCCTTGGGTGCCATTCGTAGGCACTTTGTTTTTGTTCATTTTTGTGTCAAATTGGTCTGGGGCACTTATTCCTTTCAAGTTAATAGAGTTACCTGAAGGTGAGTTAACTGCTCCTACTAGTGACATCAACACAACTATTGCTTTAGCATTGTTGACATCATTAGCGTATTTTTACGCTGGGTTCAGCAAGAAGGGTTTAGGGTATTTTGGCAACTACGTCCAGCCGGTTTCGTTTATGTTGCCTTTCAAGATAATTGAAGACTTCACAAAGCCTCTTTCCCTGAGCTTCCGTTTGTTTGGTAATATTTTGGCTGATGAACTGGTAGTGGGAGTATTAGTCTTACTGGTACCTTTATTTGTGCCACTACCTGTAATGGCTTTGGGTTTATTTACCAGTGCTATTCAGGCATTAATTTTTGCCACCTTGGCGGCTGCTTACATCGGTGAAGCATTAGAAGACCACCACGGTGGCGAAGAACATGGGGGACATTAAACCTCATCAGATCGGTTAGTTTTTAGTAGTTAATAGTCAGTTGTTTGAATGATTCACAACTAGCTTTTTAACAAACTTATAACTAACAAATTTCAAATTGAAAACCAATTCTATTTAAGTAAACCAAGGAAAATTATCATGGACCCATTAGTTTCTGCTGCTTCCGTATTAGCTGCTGCTCTAGCTGTTGGTTTAGCTGCGATCGGACCTGGAATCGGTCAAGGTAACGCTGCTGGACAAGCTGTAGAAGGTATTGCTCGTCAGCCAGAAGCAGAAGGTAAAATTCGCGGTACCTTGCTGTTGAGCTTGGCATTCATGGAAGCGCTAACCATCTATGGTTTAGTTGTATCCTTGGTGCTATTGTTTGCTAACCCCTTCGCATAGTTTAAGTACTGAGTACTGAAAAGAGTTGTAGAGACGTAGCAATGCTACGTCTGTACAGTTAAAGGTTAGGAGTAGTAATTCGTAACTCACAACTCATAGCTAAAATATTTTTTCAGACTCAGAACTAATAATAATTGGAGCAAGCAATATGATTCACTGGACGACTTTATTAGCTGTAGAAAAAGTTGCCAAAGAAGGTGGTCTTTTTGATATAGACGCAACTCTACCTTTGATGGCAATTCAGTTTCTACTTTTAGCTTTAATTCTGAACGCGATTTTTTATAAGCCGTTAGGCAAAGCAATTGATGAGCGGAACGACTATATCCGTAATAATCAATTGGAAGCAAAAGAACGTCTGACAAAAGCAGAAAAGTTAGCTTCTCAGTACGAAGAAGAATTAGCAGGTGCAAGAAGACAAGCACAAAAAGTGATTGCTGACGCTCAAAAGGAAGCAGAGAAAACAGCTTCTGAAAAAGTAGCAGCAGCCCAAAAAGAAGCGCAAGGACAAAGAGAAGAAGCGGCTCAAGAAATTGAACAGCAAAAACAACAAGCTTTTGCTTCTTTAGAGAAAGAAGTCGATGGTCTCTCTCGCCAAATATTAGAGAAGCTTTTAGGAGCGGATTTAGCAGCACAACGCTAACAAACTGTAACTGGATATCGGAGAAAGTTTGTAAATTTGTCTTGCTATAAGAAAGGTGATTGCTACTTTGTAATTCGTAATTGTTAACCCATATGCAAGTAAAGGGTCAGTTCAATTTTGGATTACCCTGGGGGAAGATGCTTCCGCGTCAATGAATTTTGGATTGTTTTTCCTTGAAAGAAGTAGAAGCAATTTTAGATTATACCCGATGCCTTGCTTAAAATAAAAATTGATTAATTACGAATTATAAAAACTTGTAAGTTACCGCTAATTATTTGGTTATTGAGATTACATTTATAGATGCTTGAATGATAAGGCATTGTATTTTTTTCAGCTGAAGGCAGCGCAATAGTGGATGAAATAAAATGGGGACTTTTTCAATATTAGTGGCAGAAGCCAGCGCCGTCGGAAGTGAGTTAATCGAAGAAGCAGGTCATGAAGGTTTTGGTTTTAATACCAATATCTTTGATACCAATTTGATTAACTTAGCGATTATTATTGTAGTGTTATTCGTTTTCGGACGGAAAGTTCTAGGTAGTACTCTCAAAGAACGCCGCGAAAAGATTGAAGCTGCGATCAAAAACGCTGAAAAACGCACCCAAGATGCAGCGAGCGCTTTAGCAGATCAACAGCAAAAGTTGGCTCAAGCTCAAGCCGAAGCCGAAAGAATTAAAAAAGCAGCACAAGAGAATGCTGTTAAAGCCAAAGAAGCGATACTCGCACAGGCAGCAGTTGATGTAGAAAGAATGAAGCAAACAGCAGCAGCAGACTTAAATACAGAAAGAGATAAAGCCATTAACCAACTGCGACAGCGCGTAGTCGCTCAGGCTTTAGAAAAAGTAGAGTCGCAGCTCCGTGGTGGAATTGCCGACGATGCTCAGCATACATTAGTTGACCGCAGTATCGCGCAACTGGGGAGTTAACCATGAATAATATCGCAAACGCTGAAATATCCCGTCCTTACGCTGAGGCACTGATGTCTCTAGCACAGTCAAACAACGTTGCAGATAAGTTTGACTCTGATGTACGTTCTTTATTGAACTTACTAAAAGAAAGCGAAGCTTTGCGAAACTTTTTTGCAAATCCGTTTATCGCTGCCGAAGATAAAAAGGGTGTTATTCGCAAGATACTTAGCGACGACACCAACTCAATGTTCCGTAACTTTTTGATGCTGTTAGTAGATAGACGGCGAATAATATTACTGGAGGACATAGCCCAGGAATATTTAACCCAGTTGCGAGAATTCAACCAAATAGTATTAGCGGAAGTGATTTCTGCCGTTCCCCTCACCGACGAACAAAAGCAGACAATCAAGGAAAAAGTCAAATCAATTGAACCAAATGCTCGCGAAGTCGAGTTAGATTCTAAGATTGATAGCGACATTATTGGTGGCGTAATTATTAAAGTTGGTTCTCAGGTAATTGACTCTAGTTTACGGGGTCAGTTACGCCGCTTAACTTTAAACTTGAATAAGGGCTAAATAAAATTAGGAGTTAAGAGTGAGGAGTGAGGAATTGAATTAATTAGAAGTAAAAAAATAACTCATAACTCATAACTCATAACTCATAACTCATCACCTCTTTTCCTATCGTAAGAAAGAAGATAAAAAAATGGCAATTAGCATTAGACCGGACGAAATTAGTAACATTATCCAACAGCAAATCGAGCAATACGACCAGCAGGTCAAAGTGCAGAATGTTGGTACCGTGTTGTCAGTAGGTGATGGTATTGCTCGTATCTATGGCTTGGAAAAAGCTATGGCTGGCGAGTTGTTGGAATTTGAAGATGGTACTGCTGGTGTTGCTCTTAACTTAGAAGAAGACAACGTTGGTGCAGTATTGATGGGTGACGGTCGCCAAATTCAAGAAGGTAGTACCGTTACAGCTACTGGTAAAATTGCTCAGATACCCGTCGGCGATGCTATGATCGGTCGGGTTATTGACGCTTTGGGTCAACCAATCGATGGTAAAGGTGAAATCAAGACTTCAGAATATCGCTTGATTGAATCGATGGCTCCCGGTATCATCTCTCGTCGTTCCGTACACGAACCGATGCAAACCGGAATCACCGCGATCGACGCAATGATTCCTGTAGGACGCGGACAGCGGGAATTGATTATTGGTGACAGACAAACTGGTAAAACTGCGATCGCGATCGACACGATTATTAACCAGAAATCAGAAGACGTAATTTGCGTTTATGTTGCGATCGGTCAAAAAGCTTCTACCGTTGCCAACGTAATCCAAACTCTGCAAGATACAGGTGCGATGGATTACACTATCGTAGTTGCTGCAAACGCTTCCGACCCCGCACCACTCCAGTGGTTGGCTCCTTATGCTGGTGCTGCGATCGCTGAGTACTTTATGTATAAGGGTAAAGCTACCTTAATTATTTACGACGATTTGACCAAGCAAGCCCAAGCTTACCGTCAAATGTCCTTATTGCTACGCCGTCCACCCGGTCGCGAAGCATATCCTGGAGATGTATTTTATCTCCACTCCCGCTTATTGGAACGTGCTGCTAAACTCAGCGACGACCTTGGTGGGGGTAGCATGACCGCATTACCAATCATTGAAACCCAAGCTGGTGACGTATCGGCTTACATTCCTACTAACGTAATTTCGATTACCGACGGTCAGATATTCTTATCTTCCGACTTATTCAACTCTGGTATCCGTCCGGCAATTAACCCAGGTATTTCAGTATCCCGTGTGGGTTCTGCCGCTCAAACCAAGGCAATGAAAAAAGTTGCCGGTAAGTTGAAGTTAGAATTAGCACAATTTGACGAATTACAAGCATTCTCACAGTTTGCATCCGACTTAGATAAAGCTACCCAAGACCAATTGGCGCAGGGTGTACGCTTGCGGGAACTGTTGAAGCAGCCACAAAATCAGCCACGTTCCGTATACGAGCAAGTTGCAATTTTGTATGCGGGTATTAACGGATATTTAAGCGATATTCCGGTTAATAAAATTACAGATTTTGTAGACGGATTCCAGGATTACTTGAAGAATAATAAGACCGAATTCAAGCAAGGAGTTCAAGAAAAGAAAGCGCTTGGTGAAGCCGAAGAGAAAGCGCTTAAAGAAGGAATTATCGAATACAAAAAGACCTTCATGGCAACAGTTTAAAATAGTTAGGAGTTAAGAGTGAGGAGTTAAGAGTTAAAGAATGAAGAGTTAACAGTAAGGAATAAATAGTAGAAATAAAAAATTTACTTCTGACTAATAATTCCGGTGGTACCAACTTCTAACTTATAACTTATGACTTACAACTCATAACTCCTAACTCCTAACTCCTAACTTTTTAAAAATTATGGCTAATCTAAAATCAATACGCGATCGCATTAGTTCAGTTAAAAATACCAAGAAAATTACAGAAGCCATGCGGCTGGTAGCAGCAGCAAGAGTACGTCGCGCTCAGGAACAGGTAACTTCTACCCGTCCATTTGCCGATCGCTTGGCACAGGTATTATTTGGTTTGCAAAGCCGTCTTACCTTTGAAGATGTAGACTTACCGCTGATGAAAAAGCGCGAAGTCAAATCAGTCGGGTTATTAGTAATTTCTGGCGATCGCGGTTTGTGCGGTGGTTACAACACCAACGTCATTAAACGTGCCGAGAATCGCGCTAAGGAACTAAAGTCTGAAGGCTTAGATTACAAATTTGTTCTGGTAGGACGTAAATCTAGCCAGTATTTTCAACGTCGCGACCAACCCATTGAAAATTCATATATCGGCTTAGAACAAATTCCGACCGCAGCAGAAGCTTCTAATATCGCCGATGGATTGCTTTCTTTGTTTTTATCGGAAGGTGTAGACAGAATCGAATTGGTTTACACCAAATTTGTCTCCTTAATTAGTTCTCGTCCTGTAGTCCAAACCCTGCTTCCCCTAGACCCTAAAGGTTTAGCAGCAGATGACGAATTCTTCCGTTTAACAAGCCGTGGTGGTGAGTTTGAAGTAGAGAGAGAGAAGATTAATACCGAAATGCGAGCTTTCCCTCGCGACATGATTTTTGAACAAGATCCAGTACAAATTCTGGATTCTTTACTACCACTGTATTTAAGCAACCAACTTTTACGAGCATTGCAAGAATCTGCGGCAAGCGAATTAGCAGCACGGATGACAGCAATGAGTAGCGCTAGCGACAACGCAGCCGACCTGATTAAAACACTGTCATTGTCTTACAACAAAGCCCGACAAGCTGCTATTACCCAGGAAATTTTAGAAGTTGTGGGTGGCGCTCAAGCGTTGAGTAATTAAAACTTGGAATATTGAAAATCCGGAAATAGGTGAACTGCCCACATCAAATCATATATGGTGTGGGTTTCTGATATGTGGTTAAGGCGATCGCAACTTGCTTCGTGTTAGTATAGGTGGCTAAGCTGTCGCGCATTTAATTTGTATTTTTCTAGCGAGCAAGATGCATGTCCTTACGGACAAGCTGCGCTACCGCACTACAAGACTTTCATAAAATTTAAATATACAAATTAAAAGGTTTTTAGCTTATGTATTGCAACAGGGTATCTTTGGAAACTAAAACCCTTGGATTAATTAAAGCATCTACAGGAAGCAGGTGAATAGTTATGAATAAAATAGCTCACGAAACTAATAGCGATTCGATAGAACAAGCATTTGTATTGTGGTTTAATCAAGTCGGTATTGATGACATTCATATAGTCGGTGGGAAAAATGCTTCTTTGGGAGAAATGATTGGACAGTTGACTTCTAAAGGTGTTAACGTTCCCAATGGTTTTGCGACCACTGCTTATGCTTATCGCTATTTTATTGAGTCAGCCTGGTTAGAACAAAAGCTGCGGAAGCTATTTGCTGATTTAGATGTAGATAATTTACAAAATTTACGCAGTCGGGGAAAAAAAGCGCGGAAATTGTTGTTACATACTCCATTTCCTGATGAATTGAACAGCGCGATCGCAACAGCATATTTAAAATTATGCGAGCAGTATAACGCTGATACAGATGTTGCTGTGCGCTCTAGTGCGACTGCTGAGGATTTACCTGATGCTAGTTTTGCCGGACAGCAAGAAACTTATCTCAATGTCACTACAGTTGAAGAGGTTTTAGGGGCTACTCATCGCTGTTTCGCTTCGTTATTTACAGATAGAGCTATTTCTTATCGACATACTAAAGGTTTTGACCATTTTGAAGTTGCGCTTGCGGTGGGAGTGCAAAAAATGGTGCGTTCAGATTTAGCGACTTCGGGTGTGATGTTTTCTATTGAAACTGAAAGCGGTTTTAAAGATGCAGCTTTGATTACAGCAGCCTATGGTTTAGGGGAAAACGTAGTTCAAGGAGCCGTAAATCCCGATGAGTATCATGTTTTTAAACCAACATTGATGGCAGGATTTCGCCCAATTATTGATAAAAGATTGGGTAGTAAAGAACTCAAAATGATTTACGATGACGGCTCAAAAAATGTTAAAAATGTGCCGGTGTCTTCCACTGAAAGAGATAATTTTGCTTTAAACGACGCAGATATTTTGCAGTTAGCGCGTTGGGCTTGTGTAATAGAAGAGCATTATACTCGACGCAGCGGTAGATATACTCCGATGGATATCGAATGGGCTAAAGATGGGATTACCAACGAATTATTTATAGTCCAAGCGCGTCCAGAAACGGTACAGTCGCAGAAAGTAGGTAATGTTCTGCGGAGCTATAAGTTTGTCGAGACAAGGGGAGGACACTTCCGTGCGGGGGTTCCCCCCGTTGAGGAAAGTGTCCGTAGACAAGGGGATAATTCCTCTCCCCATCTCCCCCTCCCCCCATCCCCCACTCCTCTTACTACCGGACGTGCTGTCGGTGAAGCAATCAGCCAGGGAAAAGCGCGAGTAATTGTGGATGTGCATCACATGGAGCAGTTCCAAGCTGGGGAAGTACTGGTAACAGATAGAACCGACCCCGATTGGGAACCGATTATGAAAAAGGCCAGTGCGATCGTCACGAATTCGGGGGGTAGAACTTGTCACAGCGCGATAATTGCGCGAGAGTTGGGTTTACCTGCGATTGTGGGATGCGATAATGCTACAGAGGTTTTGAAAACTTCCCAAGAGGTAACGGTTTCTTGTGCGGAAGGAGAAGAGGGTAAAGTTTATCAAGGATTATTGCCTTTTGAAGTGGAAGAGGTACATTTAGAAGATTTACCCCGTACACGCACCCAAATTTTAATGAATGTGGGAAATCCTCAAGAAGCATTTCGTTTATCGACAATTCCTAATGATGGTGTTGGGTTAGCACGGACTGAATTTATTATTGCTAATCAAATTCAAATTCATCCAATGGCTTTGGTTTATTTTGATAAGTTGGAAGATGCGTTTGTCAAAGAAAAAATATCTAAAATAACCGCATTATATGAATATAAACCAGCTTTTTTTGTCGATAAATTAGCTCAAGGTATTGCCAGAATTACAGCAGCATTTTATCCGAAGCCGGTAATAGTAAGAATGTCGGATTTTAAAAGTAATGAATATGCGAATTTGTTAGGGGGAAGACAATTTGAACCCAAGGAAGAAAATCCGATGTTGGGTTGGCGGGGTGCGTCGCGTTATTATGACGAGCGTTATCGCGAAGGTTTTGCATTGGAGTGTCAAGCTATGCTGCGGGTACGGGAAGAAATGGGTTTAACTAATTTGATTCCTATGATTCCTTTTTGTCGGACTCCGAATGAAGGACGTTTGGTAATAGAAGAAATGGCAAAAAATGGCTTGCAGCAGGGTGTTAATGGTTTACAGGTTTACGTAATGTGCGAGTTACCAAATAACGTCATCATGGCTGAGGAATTTGCGGAAATTTTCGATGGTTTTTCTATTGGTTCCAACGATTTAACTCAGTTAACTTTGGGTATAGATCGAGATTCGTCATTAATAGCCCATTTATTTGATGAACGTAGCGAAGGTGTGAAAAGAATGGTGAAATTAGCTATTCAAGCTGTGAAAAAGCACAATCGTAAAATTGGTATTTGCGGACAAGCACCAAGCGATTATCCAGAATTTGCGCGATTTTTGGTTGAGCAAGGAATCGATTCGATTAGTTTGAATCCCGATTCGGTGTTGAAAACGATGTTAGAAATTGCCAAAGTTGAGAAGAGTTTGTAATTAGATTGTAGGTTGGGTTAGACACGAAAACCAATTTTGATTGTAATAAGAAGTTCCATTTATCGTGTCGTAACCCAACATTACTCTTTCTACTTACTATAGGACTGATACTTTTAACCGGGACATCTCAAACATTCAAGACATCTAGTACAACATTATCGCCATCGATAAAGGTGGTATCCCACATTGCCTTGAGGAAAATCCCCACGGCTCCATTGAAATCTCTGTCGATTTCATACCCACACTTAGGACATTTAAAATGCTTAGAACCTCCAAGCTTTTTATGAATATGTCCGCATTTTAACTGGTTCCCAGGCTGAGCCTGGGAACCGATGACAGTCGGCTCTGCCGACCGTCAAAAGCCAACACAAAAACTGTATGAACGCAAGATTATGAAGTTGGCTGGCATCTGAAAGCTTCTTCGGGTAAAGGCTATGCTACAGAAGCAGCAAGGGAAATAATTAATTACGGCTTTAATGTTTTGCAGTTAAGTGGGTATGCAAAATTATTTGTGTCATTGCGAACGTTCATCGTTAGCGTTCACGAAGTGCGGCTCAGCGTGTCCGAAGGACATAGATGTTCCCGAAGGGTAGTGAAGCAATCCCAAACCCCTGCGATTGCTACCCTTCCCTACGGGACACCTTGCGGTGAACGGGAAAGCTTTCAGCTAACGTTTCGCTTCGCTGCACTCGCAATGACAATGCACAATTTATTTTGCGTGAGTACTTACCAGTAATTTATGCAGTGGTGAAACCGGAAAATCAGGCTTCAGTTAAAGTCACTCAGCGACTAGGGATGAAAGCTTCAGGAATTACAAATCGGTATTACGATAGTGTGAATCTTTTGTTATTCAAATTAGATTCGCAAGAAAATAAATCCAAAATGCGCTTCAATAATGTAGGGACGTAACTGCACGTCCCGATATCATATTTTGTTCCCGCTAGACTAATTCACTGATGACTCAAAAACAATCTTTTTCTTGGTTTAAGATTGGCATGATAGCCGTGTTTCTGCTGTCACTTGCCTTGAGATTTTGGGGCTTGGGACGATTTAACACTTTAGTGTTTGATGAGGTTTACTACGCGAAATTTGCTCAGAACTATTTGACTCAAACCCCATTTTTTGACGGTCATCCACCATTAGGAAAATATATCATTGCTATTGGAATGTGGCTGAGTTCCTATTTTCCTTTTGGGCAAGATACGGTAAACATTTTAACAGGTGTAGCACGTCCTGCTTGGAGTTATCGGTGGATAAATGCGCTGTTTGGTAGTTTTATTCCTTTAATTATCGCTGGAATTGCCTATCAATTAAGTTATCGTCGTAGTTTTGCTTTTTTGGCTGGTTTATTTGCAGCTTGTGACGGGATATTTTTAGTTGAGTCTCGTTATGCTTTAATTAATCAATATATAGTTATTTTTGGATTGTTAGGACAATGGTTGTTATTAATTGGTTTAGCGCATAGTAAAAAACAACGTCAGCTTTATTTAATACTTTCTGGGATTAGTTTTGGTGCTGCGATCGCAACAAAGTGGAATGGTTTATTCTTTTTAATCGGCATATATTTAAACTGGATGTTTGCTTGGCTGAAGCAACGTTTTACAGCGACGGATACAGTAATTAGTAGAGTAAATATTGGAGATAATAGTTTATCTTATCTTTCTACAGATAAATTAAGACATACCGCTACATTAGCTATACCCCAGAAAAATACAGTCAAATCTTTATTATTACCTCTGCAAAAAATCGGTCAACTGAAAATTTTTACCGTTGCATTCTATTTAGGAATCATCCCGCTGGTCACATACAGCTTAATTTGGATACCCCATCTTCTACAAAACCCCAAATACGGATTAATAGAAGTCCACAGACAAATTTTAGCTTTTCACGCTCGTCTTGGTGGTAATACCAGTAGTGTCCATCCTTACTGTGCAGCTTGGTATAAATGGCCATTATTAACTCGACCAATTGCTTATTTTTATCAAAGAGCATTGAATGTAAACGAACCCGTACCAATTGCGGGACCACCTTTACCTGCAAATACTGGTAAGGTAATATATGATGTTCATGCGCTGGGCAATCCATTCTTGTGGTGGTTTAGTTTCGCGGCGATCGTATTATTAATAGTTACCGTTTTAATTAGTAAAATAGTAATTCCTTCGATTCGACAAAAGCAGTTATCTATTAATCCATCATTTTCTATTGATACTGGAATTGCTTTATATTTAATTTTAAATTATGCAGCAAATTTACTACCTTGGGTAAAAGTAAATCGTTGCGTTTTTATCTACCATTATATGACTGCTGTAGTTTTCGCATTTCTGGCTTTAGCTTGGCTGATAGATAAATGCTTGCATAGTTATCATATCGAACTCCGTGTTTTTGGACTTACGGTTATTTTTCTGATTGTGATTGCTTTCGTTTTTTGGATGCCGATATATTTGGGTTTACCTCTTTCTGTTGATGGTTATAAGTTGCGGATGTGGTTTGGTTCGTGGATTTGAGCAATTATCAATTATCAAATGCTGTTGATTTCGATAATTGCTGGATAATTTCTATCTTTAGGAAGCACCAGCTTGACGCAGTAACTGCTGTACTGACCAATCTGCTAACATCATCACTGTATTACCTTCGTTGTCTTGCAAGTTGACATCCGCACCCGCTTCGATTAATGCTTTTACCGAATCAGCGTTATTACAAGCTACAATCATTGCCGTTTCACCGTTATCATTGCGTGCATTCACATCGGCTCCCCGGTTAACCAGCAACTTAATTACTTCAGCCCGATTAGAAGCAAAAAAGCTGCTAGCAATGCACATCAAAGCAGTTGTACCTTCTTCAAACTCTTCCTCGCTACCAAGATTTGGATCGGCTCCTGCATCCAGCAATGCTTCCATGACGCTTTTGTGACCGTACATTGCGGCTAACATCAGCGCACTTTTACCGCATTCGGTAATTGCATTTGCGTCTGCACCTGCTGCAAGTAATTGCTCAACTTTAGCTAACTTACAGTACATCGCAGCATCACCGAGTTTTTCTGTATCATCCTTGTTATCGTCATCTTCCTCAGCATCATCCGACATCATCTGAGTCATACCAAGCGAAGCAAGTCCACTGGTAAATTGCACTAAGCCATGTCCGAAATTAGATTCCTGTCTGATTGAGTATTCATCTACCATTTGTGCGATCGCCAATAAATCATCAAACATCGCTTGCGCTTCACCACAACGTTGTTCAAAATCTTTGACATAAGCTAGATGTTGTGATATTAGATCTGCAACATTCAAACCTGGTAAAGAAACGCGAAATAAGCCCTGCTCTTCATAAGCATTTTGGATAACTTTTACTGTAGTGGTTGTTAAATAGCTATTATCGGCAAATCTACAAACGCAATCGATTCCCTGTAAGCCAGATTCTTGCGACATCACAGAAATAGCGATACGTCGATCTGGACTGACATATGCATAAATTTCGATTTGGGGAAATTGCGAGCAAGTGAGTTTTCCTAGATAGACCATACCTTGATTCGCAAGCAGTTGTCCGACTTCTTGAATGCTCGAATGCACTTCTGGCAAGCTTTCATAGTCTGTACCGAAGTAATTTCCAGTTTGACCGCTATAGAGCAAAGGAATCGTTTGGTCTGTACTCATGGGATTTTAAAATACAAAAATAAATATTTTCTTAGAATATCTATAAATTTACAATCTTGCTCGTTCCATTTTGAAATTCAGTTACAAAACTGCGAAATACAGGTCTTATCTAATGAATAAATTGAATAAATATAGGACTCCTATTTGATTTTTGAACAAATAATTTAGCTCTAAGCCTGCTATATAAAGCTTTTATTCTAAGTATACTTAGCAAGATTCAAGTAGGATTCCTATAGTTATCAAATAACCTTAAACCGAAATCAAATGAACGAACAACCGAAAAATAGCAATCTTAAACAAAACCCCTGTCATATCTGTGGTTCGCAAGAGTTTATCTGGGGACGTAGCGTGAGTAATGAGTATGACTGGCTATATTTTCGTGCAGAGGGAGGTATGTGGGGAGATGGTGAAAAACTTCGCGCTCGTAAATGCAGCAAGTGTAAGAACGTGCAGTTTTTTGCAGATGTGGAATATTAAATCTTTACCACTTTTCATCGGTTAAACCGTCCGCAATCACTACATCCCAAGCAGAATCAACTTCATTCGATGCTTGTCTGTATGCTTCTTTAATCTCCCGGTTTCGTAATAATTCCAATGCTTCTTTAGGACTTAGCAAAAAGGCATATTCTGCTCGTAGGGTGCTGTGACACTATGTTTGATTATTAACGTAATAATAAGGTTTTAGTGTCACGCACCAACCGGGGTTTTGTGACAATTGCGGCCATTCCTGTTCATCGATGGCAAGATATTTAGACCCAGAAAAGATTCACGTTTCTTATATTATTGTGGACGGTGTAATTGGTTCGGAACGTACTCGTAAAATGATGTCGGGAAAGTCGGAAAATTATTTTATAAAGTCCGATGATATTGCACAATCGGTATTCTTTTTGACTCAACAACCGGATTCGGCTTGGACGTTTGAATTGGATTTACGACCTTTTGGGGAAAAGTGGTAGGTTAGGAGTTAGGAGTTAATTTTTATTGTTACCTCTTACTTACTTTTAAGTAACTACTTTACTTTGGTAAACAATTTTATTAAAGTCATTCAGTGTAAACGCTTGTCTAACAATAATAAAAAATACTGATGTCTAAAATTGCGATTGTTTATTTCTCTGGGATGGGACATACCCATTTGATGGCTGAAGCTGTTGCTGCTGGTGCCAAGAAGGTAACATCTACAGTGGATTTATTACGTATCACTGGTGAGCAAATTACCGATGGTCGTTGGAAAGACGATGCAATGATCGAAAATCTCAATCAAGCTGATGCTATTGTGTTTGGTTCACCTACCTATATGGGTGGTGTTGCAGGACAGTTTAAATGTTTTATTGATGGTGCGGGGGTTTGGTTTGAGCAGAAGTGGAAAGATAAAATTGCGGGGGGTTTCACTCATTCAAGTTCCCCTAGCGGTGATAAGCAGGGAACTTTGCTTTATTTAGCAACTCACGCAGCACAGCAAAGTATGATTTGGGTAAATGTTGGCGATTTACCAAGTAGTTATCAGGGTAAAGATGATGGTGTTAACCGCTTGGGTGGATTTATGGGAGTAATGGGACAATCTGCACTCGATATGAGCGGTAAACCAGCAGAAATTGAAAGTGGCGATCGCCTCACCGCACAAAGGTATGGTGAAAGGATTGCTCTAGCTGCTCAAAGATGGCAAAAATAAACTCTTAATGCAGTAAGCATAGCTATACCGCATTGACGAAATTATAGAAATTACACTGTTTGATTACTTTCCAACCAGTTAATTAACTCTTGGATAGTTGTAAAATCTAACAAAGTTTCACCAAGAGCTTCTAACTCTCTAGCGAAAGAGTTTGAATTTCTTCATTAACCTCTTGTGGCAATTCTCCAACCCGTCTTTTTAGTAGTTTTAGAACGAGGGTTTGCTCACCTTCTTGTCTTCCTTCTTCTTTCCCCCGCTCGTAACCAATGCGCTCGCCCGTTGTAATGTAGCTCATAGTACGCTCCTGTTCAAACTCCTTAAACTCTTCCCAAAATTCTGCTTCCAAGGCTTGTGGTAAAATCATAACCCAATCGATAAATCGATACAGGTTACATACCTCAACCTATTAGGAGGCTTTGCGTAAGTCCTAATTTATTTGATCTGTTAATTTAAACTTAATTTTTGTAATGGCGAATTACTTCGGCAACTGACCAAGCTTGAGCAATAGCTCCTTTGGGGTCGTGGGGTTGATCGCCATCAAAAATTTCTGAAATTGAACCCAGACAAGCATCTGATAAAAAATGCTGCATTAGAGGTTCCCAATCAAAGGGTAACGCTTCATTTTTGTGAAAACGCTTCCTTGCACGAATAAAAGGACCAATCAACCAACTCCAAACTGTTCCTTGATGATAAGCGCGATCGCGCATAACTGAGTTACCCATATATTTGCCGATATATTCAGGATCTGAAGGTTCGAGAGAACGCAAACCGTAGGGAGTTAGTAAGCTTGAAGTTGCTCGTTCGAGTACAAGATATCCTTGTTGGGCAGAAAAACCACAATGACGCAGTGAAAGCGCTAAAACTGCATTTGGTCTAATTTGAGAATTGCGACGATCATCTGGTTCAATGGTGTCATACAAATAGCCAGCTTTAGGATTCCAGAATTTTTGCAGGGACTTTTTTACCTGTTGTGCTTGCTGGGTATATCTCCGCGCTTGATTGGCTAAACGCATTCCATCTTGTGCAAGGTGTTGCTCGCTTAAAATTTCTGCCCATCGTGAAGCCCAACATAAAGCGGAATACCATAAAGCATTTATTTCCACCGGCTTACCGCGTCTCGGAGTAACTGGTACCCCTTCTACCACCGCATCCATCCAAGTAAGAGCTACTCCAGGAGCGTCCCAACTTAATAAATTATCAGTGGAATCCACATGAATATTGTAAATACTACCACCCATAAAGGCTTTATAAATTTGCCTGACAACAGGATACTGTTCCGCTAAGAATTGCCAGTCTTGTGTAGCTTCTAAGTAAATTCCTAAAGTTTCAATCCACCACAATGTTGCGTCTATGCTGTTGTAAGATGGTTCTCCATCTGCATCGGGAAAGGCATTAGGAATCAAGCCTTGATGACAATAACTTCCAAAAGTTCGTAAAAGTCCTTTCGCTATTTCAAAGCGCTGCGGCACTATTGCCAAACCCGGTAAAGCAATCAAAGTATCCCGTCCCCAGTCGTTGAACCAGTGGTACCCCGCGATCGCAGTTGGACCGGCAATTGAAGCTCGATAAACGATGAACTGGTCGCTTGCTCGTAGTAATTTTTGCCAGATTACAGATTTTGGAGGAAGGGGGGAAGAAGAAATGGGGGGATGGGGAGATAGGGAGATGGGGGGAGAGGAAGTAGAATTTTGTACTTTGTCTTTCTTTTCTTCTTCCTCTTTCCATCCAAAAATTTTTGATAACCTTTTTTCCTCTGCTAATACTTCTCGGTTAAAAGTTTCGCAGTTTAGAACAATATTTGATTCATCCGGAACACCTAAACAAGCCTCTACTGTCACCGTATCTCCCGGTTCCAGGACAATGCTTAAATAACCCGGACTGTAAAGGTCTTCTTTATCTCCCAATCCCCGGCGAGTTTCTTCTGGTAAACCATAATTCCAATACCAAGTTCCGCTCGATTGATAAGTACCTTTACTCCATCTTATATACCAAGGTGTACCGAGTTCAGAGGCTTTTTTCGCTTGTAAACAAAGTTGTTCTTTTTGCAGCAATTGCGAAAACTGTAACTCAGAACAATATTTTTGCTGATGATGAAAATCGCGATCGCCAATTAGCAACCGCAATCTCAAAACTGCGGCATCTTTACCTTGATAGCAATATTGAATCAATACACGATGAGAAAATCGGCTTTGATCGGCTGCTTGTAGCGGGTCCGCTGCCAATACATTCTCGTCTTCGGATTTCAAGCTCAATCCGTAGGGCATTACGATTTGTCTGCTCAACTGCCAGTTTTCTTCACCCCAAATCCATCTGGGAACTGAATTAATATCAAAATGGCGCAGCAACTTGTAGCCCTGTGGCTCTATTTCACCATTAGCCCAAAAATTAGTTCCTAATGCCATCACTCCATCAGGTAGTTCTAAGCTGGCTTCCAGATGTGACATGAGTAAAGTCCGCCCAGAAGGTGGACTTGTTGCAGCAAACAACCAGCCGTGGTAAGCGCGAGTGCGGACATCGGAAACTGTGCCACTTGCAAAGCTTCCCAAGCCATTAGTTAACAACCATTCTCGAATATCCAAATCTCCCATTTCCTACTCAAAATCGTTATGAGTATGATATTATTTGTAACAGTTCGTAATTAAATAATCAAAGCGTGGATTAGTGAAAAACACTGATAATACCATGCTTAAAAAGTATAGCTCCAAGGAGAATTAGTATAATGCCCCTTACTTATTCATCAGAAGGATGCCTCCGTGTAGGTCAGCAGGCTCCGGATTTTACAGCTACAGCGGTAGTAGATCAAGAATTTAAAACAGTAAAACTCTCCGACTATCGCGGGAAGTATATTGTTTTATTTTTCTATCCTTTAGACTTTACCTTTGTTTGTCCCACAGAGATAACCGCATTTAGCGATCGTTACGAAGCATTTAAACAGCTTAACACTGAGATACTCGGTGTTTCAGTCGATAGCGAATTTTCCCACTTAGCATGGATTCAAACCGACCGTAAGGCTGGTGGAGTGGGCGACCTGAATTATCCATTGGTATCGGATATCAAAAAAGAAGTTAGTGCTGCTTACAACGTGCTAGACCCAGAAGCAGGAGTTGCTTTGCGCGGTTTGTTTATTGTAGATAAAGATGGTGTAATTCAGCACGCTACTATCAACAACTTGTCCTTTGGTCGCAGCGTAGATGAAACATTGCGGACATTGCAGGCAATTCAATACGTCCAGTCTCACCCGGATGAAGTTTGTCCTGCGGGTTGGCAACCTGGCGATCAAACCATGAACCCCGACCCAGTGAAGTCCAAAGTGTATTTCTCGGCGGTTTAAATTCCATCGTTTAATTAAAGTGTGCTTGATAGTAAATTGATTGCAATTAATCACACTTTAATTAATTAGTGGGATCAAAAAATCAGTAATTCAGATGAATAATAATTAAACTAAAGATATACACAGACGAATGCGGATAGTAGTTAAATAAAATTAGCTTCCGCGTCTATCTGTGTTTTTTACTACAGGTATTAAATATGCTAACTTCAACGGATTTTAGCGGCTTATTTAACGAGCGCTTCTTGCAAAACTTTTTACCAGTTCCCGCAGCCAATAGCCTGCAATTGGGACAGTTAACCCCTCAATTTCAACTTCCGGATATTACTAATGGAACTTTAGTAAAATTATGCGATTATAGAGACAAGCAACCAGTACTTTTGGCGTTGACTCGAATTTTCACGGAAAAACAATATTGTCCCTTTTGTTTTCCTCATATCAAAGCTTTGAATGAGAATTACGAGCAATTTAAAAATCGGGGTATAGAAGTTTTAATGATTACCAGTACTGACGAGCGGCAAAGTCAAATAGTTGTCAAAGATTTGAATATGAAAATGCCGTTGCTGAGCGACCCTAGCTGTAAAGTATTTCGTAATTATGAGGTTGGACAAGCGTTAGGTGCGCCTTTGCCCGGACAATTTATTTTAGATAAACAAGGAAAACTAATTTACAAACATTTATTTTCCTTTTTAGATCACAATGCCAGTATCGAAACATTGCTTTCTTGCATTCAATAAAATGTAGATTAATTATCAGATTATAGTTTAATTCATAATTAATAATGTGTAAAAGCCCGGTTTTTCAAAGTAACCGGGCGTTTTTTTTTGATCGCAAATAAATTAGCAGTAAAAATTAATATGATTGCTTATTTTTAATATTTGGAGAGTGAGTAATATCCACTCTCATTGCCGTTAAATAACAGCTATAACTTGAACTGTTGTAAATTGCTGCGGGGATTAAAAGTACGGATATCTCGGATTTTTTCATAATATTCCCGTTCTTGCGGACTGATATCTTTAGGTGTCGCGATCGCAATCTTGACTAATTGGTCGCTGCGATCGCCGTTACGATTGCGCCAACCTTTATTGCGTAAGCGTAAGGATTGACCCGCACGCACTCCAGGTGGAAGTTTGACATCAACCATACCGTCAGGTGTCGGGACTTCGATTGTTGCCCCTAATACAGCTTCATCAGGAGCGATCGGTACTTCACATACCAAGTTGTCACCATCAAATTTAAAAAAGGGATGATTTCTAAGCTCAACTACTAAATATAAATCGCCACGTCTTTGGTTCAAACTAACCGGACCTTTACCTCGTACTCGTAAGCGACTACCGGGTTTTGCTCCAGGGGGTATGCGAACGTCAATAGTTTCAGCACCCAAGTTAAACCGCTTTTGTACACCATTGAAAGCTTCAGCATAAGTTAAAGTAATTGTGGCTTCGCTGTCTTGAGCCGAACCACTACCTACATCTGGAAAACCACCAAAGTCATTAAATCCACCAGGAGAAGTCCGGTAAGAATAGCTTTGTCCTCCACGGTTCCCACCAGCAAAACGTCCTAATAATTCGTTAATAAAATCATCAAAGCTACCATATTGACCAAAATCAAAGCCATTCATATCGACACCGGCACCACCACCAGGAAAGCCCTGTCCAGCTTGCTTCCAATATTGACCAAACTGGTCGTACTTTTGACGCTTTTCGGGGTCTGATAATACTTCGTATGCTTCATTTACTTCTTTAAAACGCTCCTCAGCATCCTTATTACCTTGATTCACATCAGGATGATATTTACGGGCTGATTTACGAAAAGCTTTTTTAATCTCTTCTTGAGTAGCACTTTTATTCACTCCTAAAATTCGATAATAATCTTTGAAGTCGGTTGCAGCCATTAAAAGCCTCCTAAGATAGTATTTACTTAATATTTTGCCTATGTATTAATTTAGTCAACACACCGCACCAACTATAATTGCGGACATTATGACCTGACTTTAAATTAACAAATATGAAATAATTGCCAAGTGTGGTTCTTCC
This sequence comes from Rivularia sp. UHCC 0363, assembly GCF_034931125.1. NCBI lineage: Bacteria > Bacillati > Cyanobacteriota > Cyanophyceae > Nostocales > Rivulariaceae > Rivularia > Rivularia sp. UHCC 0363. Next base: position 269,215 of record NZ_JAYGHM010000001.1, read on the forward strand.
TCTGGGAAGCGGGGAAATTGCCGTACTACAACGAAGAAGAATTGAAAATAAAAATTTAAATATGATTTAACTTATCCGCGCAACCAGGAGAGGAAAAAAACAAGAATTAAATAACAGAACTTACACATACTTGAAAAAATTACAAGATGGGTAAGTCCTGGTTATTTGATAGCAGTCAGTTGTGATATTTTTTACTAACTACTTATTTTCGATGATTAATTAAATGACTGTGTTGTCGGCAATCACCGCATTTTTCAGTACCACTACAATCTTGCTGCGGATGTAAAAACCTTGGTCTTCGCGATCGGCTTCTTCTACATTGTCTTTGTTGATAATTTGCACGTCGCATCCTATGTGGGCATTTTTGTCAATAATGGCACGGCGGATTGTGGTATTCGCTCCGATACCTAAACTAACAGGACCGTCGCTACAGTCGGACTGACGTTCGGCATAAGGCTCGTAAAAATCCGACCCCATAATCAAGGTATCTTCGATATGGCATCCAGATTCAATACGTGATCGCACTCCTAAAACCGAGTTTATAATCCGGCAATCTTTGAGTATACACCCCTCACCAATCATCGATTGTGATACCTGACAATTTAATAATTTGGTAGGAGGTAGATAACGAGAGCGGGTGTAGATCGGCGCTTCTTCATCGTAAAAGCTAAAGGGTGGTTTGGGCTGCTGAGTTAATGCCAGGTTTGAATTATAAAAGGCTTCAATTGTCCCAATATCTTCCCAGTAGTCATCGAACAAGTAAGCTTGAACGTTGTAACTATCCAATGCACTAGGAAGAATTTCCTTACCGAAATCGGTTTGGTCTTTTGATTGTTTGAGCAAGTTGAGCAATACGTGTTTCTTAAAGACGTAAATCCCCATCGAAGCAATGTACGGCTTTTCTTTGGCTTGATCTGCATCCAACCCAAGTACGGTTGTATCAACAGCCATTTTCTTCAGAGCTTCACCTTTAGGTTTTTCGCTGAAGCTTAAGACCTTACCATTATCGTCAATTTTTATTAAGCCAAACTCGGAAGCACCACGTTCCTCCATCGGCACCACCGATAAAGTCACATCAGCCCCAGTTTCTCGATGACGTTCGACAAACTGACGGTAGTCCATACGATAAAGGTGATCGCCGCTGAGAATTAGATACTCATCGATATCCCATTCTTCAAAAAGCCACTGATACTGACGCACCGCATCGGCAGTACCTTGGAACCAGCTCGAACTGTTTTGGGTTTTCTGGGGAGCAAGGACTTCTACAAATCCCTCGGTAAAACCAGCAAAACTGTAAGCACGGGCCAGGTGACGGTTTAGAGAAGCCGAGTTGAACTGCGTCAACACATAAATTTTAAATATTTCGGAATTTATACAGTTGCTGACCGGAATATCTATCAAGCGATACTTCCCAGCCAATGGTACTGCTGGTTTTGCACGGAACTTAGTTAACGGATAAAGACGGGTACCCGCACCACCACCAAGAATAATACCTAAAACTTTTTTCATTTACATTTCTCCAAACTGCCAATCTGCTCTCACTAATCAGTTTATGACTCTGTGTGGCAGCTCGCACAGGGAAAATTAAAGATTAAGTCAAGTTAATCAAGATACTACATTTACTATGGTTGTAGTTAAGAAGCAAATTTTCAGGTATCAATTAATGTTGACCTTCAAAATTAACCTCCGCTAACTAAACGTAATTCTTGAGAAAGCTTTAGATACTGCACCCAAGGCTGCTCCGAAAGCACAGAAATCGCGTTTGGCGATAATGTTGCCGTATACACATCTCTTCCAACTGTGATCCCGTTGACACCAAAACTTTCTAAGAGAGCAGTTGCGGTAGAATCTAGAACCGATTCAGTATGAATAAAAATTACTAAATAAGGTTCTGATGGGTCTTTAATTTGTTTGAGTGCCAATATAAGAGCGATATCTAGCTTAGTAAAGTTCATATGTTTAAATAACTTGGGGCAGGTATTAGTAATCTTACTTGCCCCTTTTTAACCCTATCAAGTATAAAGTTGATTCGGATCGGTTAGGAGTTAGGAGTT
>NZ_JAYGHM010000001.1:271398-294209 GCF_034931125.1 Rivularia sp. UHCC 0363
CCTTGTCCCTCCATCTCCCCATCTCCCCATCTCCCCCATCCCCCCATCCCCCCCATCCCCCAAGGGAATTTTTATTTACAACTTCTCGACATTAATCAACCCAAATCCCCATTTGTTATCAAATGCTCCTTTTTCTTTCCCAGGAATGGAACAATTTTTGCGTAGTAGTTCTTTTAGGGCTTCAGGGTCTAGTTTGGGGTTGCGCTGTAACAGCAGTGCGACTAAGCCAGTCACAAAAGGTGTTGCCATACTGGTACCTGCTAATGCCACAAACTTAGAATTAATAATCATCGATCTGTCCAAATCGGCATCGCTAGAAAGAGCTGAAACAATCATTGCCCCCGGTGCAGCAATATCTGGCTTGCGATCGCCATTTCTCAATGGTCCTTCACTACTAAATTCTGAAATTGTATCTAGCTCTAAACCCATTTGTCGCTCTTTGCCATCAATATCAATATATTCATTTTTTGATGTATAAGCAGCAACTGTAACTGTACTGCTGGCACATCCGGGAGAGCCAATTTTTACTGAGTCAGCGACACTTTTACCCGTAAAAAATACTGAGCTTGCATCATCTAGAGTCCAAACGTCTACACGAGTTTCTTCTGAAGCTGGGTTGCGTAACCGCAATTGCCAAACACCACCAGGTACGGGCTGATTAAATTTTCCGTCACCAGTACCCCGAATTTGCACGAAAAAATTATGATCGCCGTTGATTGGATCTTTACCTGGTGTAACTATTTCTACTCGCGTATCAGATAAGTTGTATTCTTGTGAAGGATTATCATCAGTAATTACTGGTTGAAAAGGAGTAACAAAACCATTAGGACTCCGTACCGAAACTTCTAGCTCGGAATCTTTGGAGTACCAGCCGTTTAACCATACTATACCGACTTGATTTAGCGGTGCAGAAAAACGCATGGTACTCGTTTTGCCTTTGCTAACAGCGGTTTGACCGTGAATGTTGTCGTTACCCTCGTTACCCGCAGCAGTGCAAACAATTCTTCCCGGACCAGTTTGAGAGTTGATAATTTTAGAAAGAGAATCCGTACCATCATGACCATCTGCGTGTCCACCCAAGCTCAGATTTACGACAGCAGGAAGTCCCATATCGCTGGCAACACGGAATATATAACGAACACCATCGGCAATATGAGCATCCTGTAAATCGGTCTTAACAATAATAAATTCTGCTTCCGGTGCAACACCACAAAACGTTTTATCGGAACCACCAGCAATGCCCGCAACATGGGTACCGTGTCCGTCGGTATCAATGGATATGGCAATTTGATCGTCCGTCAGTTCGGCACCATATTTACCTTCTGCAACTCCCTTTCCTGATAATGTTTGATCCCAGATACGTAAAATGCGTCCTGAGAAAGCAGGATGTGCTGAATCGATACCGCTATCAATTACACCGATGACTACACCTTTACCGCTTAGTTGCGAGTTTTTTTGCTGAAACTGGGGTAATGCAACTTTCCCAGGTGCCACATCCATACGTATATGCAGTTTTCGCGATGGCTTGATCCGCTCAATTGCTGGCTCTTCGGATAAACGATCTAAACTTTCAATGGGCAAAAAAGCAGTTCTGACTCGACCTCTATCTTGATTGATTTGAACCCCATACTCCGATAAGTGGCTTAAGTCTGCTTGTTCGTCGCAGTAAATAAAAACTACAGTCCGAATTGGCTTCAAGGCACTTCTAGGGGAAATTATACCTAGCGATCGCGTATGAATTGCTAGTGCTTCACTTCCGTTTCTGTGATAGTCTTCGTAAGCTAATAATATTCCCGGAGAAAGTTTTTCGTGTCTCATAATTAACCTCTACTTAACTTTATATGCTGCAAGATTCTACCAGGATAAGTCGTATAAAATACAATAACTACAACTATTTTTATGGCGTTAATTGCTTGATGAAAACATAGTTATATTTTTCTACAGTTAGATTATTTACTTTATAACTATATCTCGATGGTTTTATCACAAACTAATAACCGAACGGTAAGAATCTATTTCTTGAAATACAGTTCCTTGTTTGTTAATTACAGATAATCGAATAAAATAAAAAAATAGCATCATAGATTTGATGCGCGAATGCAGTAATATTACGCATTGAGCACAGTTATGGTTAGATGATATATGACGACTTTTCATAGTTTCGAGCTACAGTTGCATTGTTTGAGGAGTAAGCGAAGCAGTAGTGCCAATAAAACGTACTAAATCTTACTGACCATTCCCAAAATCTATAATTATATTTTCAAGGCTGCATCCAAATTGATGCAGTAAAAGTCGTACTTTAAAGCAGCTTTTGGAGAAAGATAATCATCTATCTCGATTTAACCGCCTCAGTATTTTCTCTATATACATTAGTATAAGTGATTTGCTATACTTTTCATTAATAGTTGTAATTAACTTCTTCCCAGCTAGTTTTACATTTGGTAAAAACATAATCTTTGAGCAGAAATATATCTAGTTAAGATGTTTAATTATGCTTGTTTTTTTAAGACTGAGTTAGTATAGCCGCTCATTTGACTTAGGTAATTAATTGGTAGCCGATCAAGTAGCACTAAATTGAAATCACTTTTACACCATATTAATTAAAGATTAATTATTGTATTTAACTTGTTAAATAATGTCAACGGTAAAGTTATTTTTACCCAAAAAGCTAAATATTGATTAAGATATAATTGCGTTAATTATCATGAAAAATAGAATTGAATAATCAAGTGATTGCGAGTATGGTTAAACAAGAGATATAAAAGAAATTAGGGATGAAAAATTTTATTATTGATATTGATTTAATTGAGATTGTAAAATGATATTCCTGACTAACATTATGCTATTTTCAAGTTCTAAACAAACTTAATATAATTTTAGCAATGAAAACTATAAATACTTCATAAAATAGCATAGACTAGCATCAAATATAGAGTATATTACATTCTCCAAAGGTCAGAGTGTTGATAGAAAAACGTAACTATATTTGATTGACCGAAGGTTTTATTTCATTGTTCCTATAATTATAAATATCAAGTATTTACTGCCATCAGAAAGTACTATGATGCTGCTAATAGTTGTTTTACTTTCCTGCTTGGGAGCTAGAGAAGGTGTGTTCGTGTATGACAAAATATAAAATGCAAACACTACTCAAGCAACAAACGGCAAATCGACATATTTCCTGTCGAATTTACCCCAAAAAAATATCGCATAATTGCAAAGATAAATTTAACAATGATTCTCGCATTTATGAAGAGATATTGTTTAAAACAGATAGTTCGGGAAGATGGACATTTCTAAATTCAATTTGGAGTGAATTGACTGGATTTACGGTACTCGAAAGTATTGGTAATAGTTTTCTAGATTACGTTTATCCCTGTGAGTATCAACGTAACTTAGAATTATTACAAATTCTTAAAACACAGAACATAGAACAAAGCACATACAAAACTCGCTATAAAACTAAAACTGGCGATGTTTGTATTGTAAAGATCAATATTCAAGTTTTAGTTAATAGTCAAGGTAAGATGATTGGTACGAATGGGAAGCTCAAACTAATTGATTTTGAAAACCAAGCAAAATACGATCAAAAAGAGCAGAATCAAGTTGATAATCAATCTAGTATAGAAGTTGTTCAAACGAATACTCAAAAGTACCTGAAAGCACTTGTAAATTTAGAAACAGCGTTGCAAACTTTTGATGGTAGTGATGAATCTTATACGGAAATTTTGTCCATTATAGGACTAGCTTATAAACCCAGTCGGATTTGCATATTTGAAAGTCATCGTTCTAGAAATGGCGATTTATTAATTAATCAGAAAGCTGAATGGTGCGACATTGCGATCGCATCTAAATTAGATCAAAAAAACTACCAGAACAAACCAATTGCAGAAATTTTTCCAAGTTTGGAAAAGATATTCGCACGGGGTAATATTGCTTGGGGTAACTTAACAGAATTTGGTTTTGAAGAAAGAAACTTTTTAGAAGCAAGGGGAGTTGTTTCTACTTTACTTTTACCGATTATTCTCAAAGGAGAATTTATTGGTTTGATTGGCTTAGATGACTGTGTAGAAGATCGAGTTTGGCAATCAACAGAAATTGCCTTTTTGCAAGCTAAAGTAGGTGCGATTACTCTCGCTTATGAAACAATATTAGCGCACAAAACGCTGTCTCAGAGCATTAAAGAGCATCAAAATCTCAACTTAAAATTAGAAGAAAAAATCAATCTGCGTACCGTTGAGCTACAAAAAGAAATTGGTAAATGCGAGCGCATACACAAGGAATTAGAAGAATCTCTGTCTTTGCAAAAAACTACCTTAGAAACTACTGCTGACGGTATTTTATTGGTAGATAGTCAAGGTTTGATTACTGGTTATAATCATAAGCTTTTGGAGATGTGGAATATTCCTCAATCGCTGATGAAATCTAGTAGTTATGTAGAAGTGCTGAAATTCGCAATCAGTCATCTGAAAGACCCTCAAGAATATGTAATTTCAGTAAACCAACTACAGGCTTATCCCGGTGCTGAAATCTATGATTTAATTGAATTTAATGATGGTAGGGTATTTGAGCGTTATTCTCAGCCGCAGTACATCAGTGGTGAAATTGTTGGTAGAGTATGGAGTTTTCGGGATATCAGCGAACGTTTTCAAGCAGAAGCAACAATCAGCCATCAAGCTTCACATGACCTTTTAACTAATTTACCTAATCGAATACAGTTTAATTTGCGACTGTTGGAGTCTCTGATAAAAGCTCATCAAAGTAATCAGAAATTAGCTGTATGTTTCTTGGATTTAGATCGATTCAAGACGATTAATGAGACATTAGGTCATGGTATTGGTGATAAGTTATTAAAAAGCGTTGCTCACCGTTTAAATAAGTGTTTGCGTTCCTATGACATCGTTGCTCGTTGGGGAGGTGATGAGTTCACTTTATTATTGCCTCAAATCAATAATGTGCGGGATGCTGCTCTTGTTGCTGAAGATATCTTAACTGCTTTGAAACCAGGTTTTTTGATAGACAATCATCTTCTACATATCAGCGCTAGCATTGGAATTGCTGTTTATCCCAACCACGGAAAAGATGGAGAAACTTTAATTAAAAATGCCGATGCTGCATTAAATCGTGCAAAATTGCAAGGAAGAAATCACTATAAAATCTACAACTCGGCAATTAATTCTCAAGCTTCAGAGTTGCTTACTTTAGAAAACAGTTTGCATTATGCTGTAGAGAGAAATGAATTGAAGCTATATTACCAACCTCAAATTGATATTACGACAGGAGAGATTTGTAAGTTTGAAGCTTTATTACGTTGGCAACATCCTAAATATGGATTAATTTCTCCGAGTAAATTTATTCCGATTGCTGAAGAAACTGGATTAATTTTACCAATTAGCGAATGGGTTTTAAGAACTGCTTGCGCTCAAAATAAGATTTGGCAAAATCTTTTGGGCCCATCTGTAGGTGTAGCTGTCAACTTATCTGCAAAACAATTTCAGCAACTAAGTTTAGTTAACACCGTACAGCGTGTATTAGCTGAAACTAAATTATCTCCTCAGTATTTAGAGTTGGAAATTACAGAAAGTGCTGCAATGCAAGATGTTGATTTTAGTAAAGAAATTTTAACCCAATTGCATGATATGGGTGTTTCTATATCAATAGATGATTTTGGAACCGGATATTGCTCGTTTAATTATCTCAAACAGTTTCCCATTCATTGTTTAAAAATAGATCGGTCTTTTGTGCGAGATTTAACTAACGATACTAATGATGCAGCTATCATTACAGCAATGATTGCTTTAGCACATGGACTAAATTTCTCTGTTGTTGCTGAAGGTGTGGAAACTGAAGAACAACGTAATCTATTAAGAATTTTGGAATGTGAGTTGATGCAGGGAAATCTTTTTAGTCCTGCTGTTTGCGCTCAAGAAGCTACAGAATTATTATTAAAATCTAAATCACTAATTGATACATCTGTTTTGGTTGCTTAGGGGGAGGGAAAGTTATGAGATTTTGGATTTTAGATTTTAGATTTTAGATTTTAGATTAAAAGAGTTATTTGTCCCCTTGTCCTCCCATCCCCCCTTCTCCTACAAGATTTTAGAAAAATTCTACTCTTGCATCAAAACCGCGATCGCGTAGAAAATCAGATTGTCTTTGTGCTTCTAGACGCTGGTCAAATTCTCCAGCGTTGACATAATCTCCCAGTCTGGATTTACCAACTTCAGCGGTGGGTATGTCTTGACGTACTTGATTGAGTATATCTGGATTTCGCAACGGTATGACTACTACATAACGCTTTTCACGAGAACTATTAAATCCCAGTTTTTCCCAAGTTTGTTCGTCTACAAACCCAGTTTCGGGTAATCCTTGATATCGCTGAAATGCTAGCAAACCTTCTCTGGTTTGAGTACCAAAGTAACCTGTGGGATTAACTTTCAGTAAACCTAATTCCACTAAACGTTCTTGTAGTTTTGTAACTCTTTGATTGTTCTGTTGGGGATAAATCGGCTCAAAATCCGAACCTCCACCACTACTTCTTAATACTGTCGCTATTGCTTGAGAAGTATTTTGGTCTACAGTTCCAGTTGCAGGAAGACGATAAGCTTGCTGAAATCTGATGACTGCATCTTGTGTAGAGTTATCAAAAAATCCCGTAGGATTGCCGTAAAAATAATTTAACCGCTTCAAATCTTGCTGTAAGGTTGTGACTTCAGAACCTCTGCTACCTAATTGCATAATGCTTGTAGTTAAAGGAGGTGTAGTTAAAGGAGGTCTATTAGAAGCTCGAATAATTGCACCCCAAGTCTTATCATCTACAGTTCCAGTAACGGGAAGACGATTGGTTTGCTGAAATCTAATTACAGCATCTCTAGTCTCTGAACCAAAATAGCCGGTAGGATTTCCACCAAAATAACTTAAACCCTTTAATGTCTGCTGCAACTGTCTTACCCAGTCGCTTCTGCAACCAATGGTAATAACTTCTCTGTTGTGATCGCAATAGCGACCTTGACCTTGGGATGGGGATGAGTTATTCCTTGCTAAACGGATTGCTTCACTGGTCTGAGGTCCGACAACACCAATTGGGTTTATCCCTTTTTGCCGTTGAAATTTGATCACCGCATCTGTGGTGAGTTGCAGAAATCTACCTGTAACTGGACCGTTGTAAATGCCTAAAGCTTTTAAATCCTGCTGTAATTTTGTTACTGCTGGACCGCTACAACCGCTTCTCAGTTCGTTCTGACAAGAATTAGAATTAGAATTAGAACTCGATCCTCTATTTCCACTACCTCCACCGCACTTGCGTTGTAATGCAGCTTGGGTTTGTGGCCCAACATTTCCGATAGCAGGTATTTTGTTAGCTTGCTGAAATTTTTTGACCGCAGTTTCGGTCATTGAACCAAAGTTACCATTTACTGGACCGTTGAAGTAACCGAGCTTTTTCAAACAGCTTTGAACATTCTTGACTTGAGAATTATTATCTCCTTTCTGTTGGGCGAAAACTTCGCTGGAGCTTCCCAACATGGTCAGGGTTGTGACAAGAGATATTAAAGGTAGAGTAAACCTATTATTATCAAACATTTTTCCACAAATATTGACAAACAACTTGAAATCAACTTTGACGGGAACAGCCTCTTTATTTAAGGGTGCTTCCTTGACTAAATTTTGGTAATCGGAACCAAGTGCGTTCATAGGTTTTCAAGCTTTGAAGTTAAAGAAATTCACTGTTATAGTATTTACTTCACAGTTCCGATTTTGTGTCTTTTATGAAAGTAGTTTTTGATCAACTACTTAAAAAGGGCGATTATTTACAAGATACTTTCGGTGAAAAAAATATCTGAGTAAATGCAAATTTTTAACTTCCATTACTAGCTATAACTTTCTCAGACGTTATACCTTTTATCAACGGCAACTGTAATCAAAGTTTACAGTTTATTTATTTTTGAATCCTCAAATACATCTGTAATTAAATATTCATATATCCTGTATCTTATGCACCCGTACAAAATATACCAGATATTGCAATCATAATCGTCTTGTCTCAGTAATAGATGTATGAATTGTACATGAAATTATTTTAAAATGTTAAATAAGGTAATATTATTTTAAGTTTTAGATACTAAGCATTAAATCTAAATTAAGTGTGAATTTAAAAAATCCGAAATAATAATACTATTATTTTTAGTTGGTTTTTAGACTTAAATCGTCAATATGAATAGCAAAGCTTCAACCGAGAACCGCTATATTAGCAGCCTGGAATACAAACAAAATGAAAAATAGTCAACTCAACTCTCTACCGTACTAGAACAATTGATTATTCTGCTTTGTTGGTGTTACCTGCTTTGACCCAACCTTCTTGTTCGTTACTTTCAATGCGAATTTTTTCCCAAATTTTATCATCGCTTAATTCTAAAACTGTAACTTTCGCATTAAATCCAACACCACCAAGACGTTCTGCATCAACTTTTGGTTCCGCTCTTAAAATTAAACCTTCAGCCCAAGTAACTGTCGCAGAGTAAGCACCCGGTGGAAGTGGTTTTTCAGCTAATGGTGATTCTGTTGGAGTAGGTTGTGGAGTACTTTTTTCTTGAGAATTAACAATTGCTCCTGGTGTCGGATTTTTTGCGGCTTCCGCTTTCACCTCGGCTTTATCATTAGAAAAAACTGGTTTTGGAGGAGCTATAGAAGCTCGATTCATTAAATAGAACCCAACAGCTACACCTCCACCAGCCAATATTGCGATCGCCATTAAAACGCCAAGGATCAACTTTAGGATGTTCGACAACATATTAAGTACCTTTTACCAAAAGTTAGGAATTAGTTGCTATGAGTGAAAAATTATAACTCTTAACTATCAAATTCTCAATCATTTCAAATACAATGGGTATGGTGAATGGGAAATTGGGCATTGGGCATTGGGATTTTTACTATAAAAAAACCGCCTTTTTTGTAAAGCGGGAATAGTCTAGTACCGTTCGGCGTAAATAAGCCTACTATTTGCAAAGGCTGTAAATGCTAGTTCTTTCAAGGTTGTTAATGGTGGGTTTATTTCCGCCATGCTGTACTAGTTAAATATTTGAAATAAATACTACAGCCGATCTTTACGTTCTACTCTGGCATCAAAACCGCGATCGCGCAAATTTTGAGAACTTTGGTTCGCACCGTTGCTGTCTTTAAATTCTCCCACTTGCACAAATGTGCCTAATTTTGTATTAGTAATAAAAGCACTAGATACGAAACGACGCACTTCATTTAAGGTATATGGACTGGTAACTGGTACAAGTACAACGTAGCTATTTGCGCTTACTTTTGTGCTTTCTATTGCTTTCCAGGTACGTGAATCTACAATTCCGTTGGGGGTTAGTTCATTATTAAGTTGGAATTGTTTTACCGCTTCCCAGGTATCGTTTCCAAAGTAAGCTGTGGAAGAACCTTTGAAGTAACCCAAACCTCGCAACTTGTCTTGTAGTTCGGTGACGCATTCTCCTTTGTCACCTCGCTGAAGAATGGGTCGATCGCACTTATTTCTTGAATTTCTCGGTATTTCAATTCTTTGCCAGGTTTGCGGTCCCACAACTCCATCGGCAATTAGTTGATTGTCTTGCTGGAATCGCTTCACGGCTTCCGCAGTCTCGGAACTATAATTACCGTTAGCATTGGATGTAAAGTAACCCCAATCGCGCAATCTCGTTTGCAAGTATGTCACATAACGATTTTTATCCCCAGGTTTTAAATTAGGACATTTACCGTCACTGCAAGAACCATAGGGGAGAGGTAATATTTTATCGGGTACCGGCTTTATTTGTTGAATTGCTTGATCAATTGCTTGTTGAGTTTTCGCACCAGCAATTCCATCAGCAGTTAATCTCTTATCTTTCTGGAATCGAATTACCGCATCTCTAGTAATTGCACCATAATAACCATTAGTATTACCTTTAAAGTAGTTCAACTGCTGCAAACGCTCTTGTAACGATGTGACTTCCGCACCTCTGGAACCTAAACGAAGAGTAACGTTTTCACCACCAACACCACTATTACTACCTTGGGCTAAACTTTGTTTGATCGCGACTAAAGTTGTTGAACCCGCAATTCCATCAATCGTTAAACCTTTGCTTCTTTGAAATCCGATCACAGCATCTTTGGTAACTGGACCAAAATAATCAGTAGGATTACCAACAAAGTAATTTAACTGCTTTAAATCTTGCTGAAGTTTCTTGACATCTTGACCGCGACTACCAACTTTAAGTACGTTTGCTTGATTCGTTGTAGCCTGCTGACTCGAACATTTAGCTTGAATATTTTTTTTGGTATCGCTGCCTACAATACCATCAATTGCCAGTCCGTTGTCTTTCTGAAACTTACTTACAGCGCTTTTAGTTAGTGAACCATAGTAACCAGTTGCTGAAGCATTAAAATAGCCCAATTGCTTCAAACAGCTTTGAATTGCTGTTACCGATGCACCTTTGCTTCCCTGTTTCTCCAATGCTAAAGCTTGTCCAATGTTACTCAACAAGAATAAACTTAGCGCTACAGATAAAAGACGCATTGCAGCAAAAGTAGACTGCTTCTTATTGAAAATGAAAGGAACAACTTCGATACTTTCCGGTGCTTCATAGGCACAAGCAGCGTAAATATAACCAATGTTTTCCATAATTCGGTTAAGTTTGAGGTTGATTAGTTGTTTGCGAAGCGCGGAATCGTAACGTACCCAACGTCAAGTAATCATCCCTGATGGATTTGTTGATCGAATAAAATACTCTAAAAATTTGAGTATTTTTTCTATGTCATTGCGACGTAAACTTCTGTTTGAAGATGCGTTTCGCAGACAAAATATAAATATTCTTCAAATTAGCTAAGGCTTACACGAAGAAACCTAGATTATACAAACAGCAGTTTGAATAGATGTTTACCAAAAATTAGGCTTCTAAAAACAAAGTGCGTAAGTATTACTAACAAGCCCAATTGCAATCAATAAATAAATAGACTTTTTTGTCTACGTGATTTTACTAATATTATAGCAATCCATATTGATTATTTTATAGTAATTATTAGTTGTATCTGAGTAAACATATTTAAAAAGGCATTGGTCATTGGTCATGTATTAACTTTAACCTTTGACCTTTAACCTTTGACCTTTGACCTTTGACCTACTGCAACTGTTGTTGAATCCTGTCACTTAAAGGATTATGCTTGGATGCTAAACGCGCTCTTCCAGAAGCAGCCCATTGACGTAACTGCTCGATTTTTTCCTGGGCAGTTCTAGCTAAGGGTATAATTTGACTGGCGGATTCTAAAATATCGTCTGTAGTAAAGTCGCGGTTTTGGCTAAAGCCGATGTGCATGGCTTCAATTAAGGTTTGCTCGATTTCTGCACCGGAAAAATCGGGTGTTTCGTAGGCTAATCTTTCTAGATCGTAGTCTTTAATTTTATGGGGACGCAATCTGGATAAATGTACGTTGAAAATGGCTTTTCTTTCTTCTTGGATCGGTAAACCGACGAAGAATATTTCATCAAATCTACCTTTTCGCAATAATTCCGGCGGTAATTCTTGAATTTCGTTGGCAGTTGCCACGACAAATACAGGTGAGGTTTTTTCTGCCATCCAGGTAATAAATGTACCAAAGACTCTGCTAGTAGTTCCACCGTCGCCTTTGCTACCAAGCCCGGAAAAGGCTTTGTCTATTTCATCTATCCATAAAATACAGGGTGAGAGGGCTTCGGATAGCTGGATCATTTGACGAGTGCGCGATTCCGATTCACCAACCAAACCGCCGAATAATCTGCCTACATCCAAGCGTAATAAAGGTAAATGCCAATGATGCGCGATCGCCTTTGCAGTTAACGATTTACCAGTACCTTGAATTCCCACCAACATCAAACCACGAGGATGGGGTAAACCGTATTGTCTGGCTTTTTCGCTGAAACCACCACCCCGACGTAATAACCAATCTTTGAGATTATCCAATCCGCCGATATCGGAAATTTGTTCTGTAGCGGGGATAAAATCGAGGATTTGAGTTTGACGGATGGTTTGACGCTTTTCCTGTAAAACTAACTCCACATCTTCTGCTTGTAATTCTCCATTTTGGGCGATCGCTCTTGACAAAACGCGGCGAATGCGTTCCATACTCAAGCCTTGAGCGGAACGAACTAATTCATTTAAAACTTGATTTGGCAGAGAATTATTAGTAGCGGCTAATAGTCTTTCGATTTCGGTTTGAATTTCTGTAGCATTGGGTAAAGCGAATTCCACCACCGTCAACACTTCGGTTAAATCGTCGGGAATCGCAACACGTGGCGAAAGTATGACAATATTTTTTGGTTGCGATTTTAGCAAACGCGCCAAATTGCGGAGTTTGCGGGAAATTGCCACATCATCCAAAAACCGATGAAAATCCCGGAGAATTAATACAGCAGGTGCGGAAGCGTGTAGTTTTTCTACAAATTCCAAAGCTTGTAAGGGGTTGCGTCTTGCGAAACCCGCATCGTTGGAATTACCTTGATAACCATCGACAAAATCCCAAGTGTATACCTGACGATTGCCTTGGTTAGCGGCTTCTTCACGGATTACAGCTTCTAAACGTTCTTCTTCGTGAGTGGGAATGTAAATTAAAGAGTAGCGAGCGCGTAATAGTAGTTTAAACTCTTCACGGAATGTCATAGTTATTTTTTTGGTGGTTTATTTTATTGTTTAGGTTTTTATTGCGTTTGGTAAATAAGATTAATTAACCGCGAAGACGCACTTCAATTTGTAGTTTTATTCAACCCTGGCGATTATAAATCGCGGCTACACAGGCAAAACCCGCCTGCGCGGGTTGTTTTATAAAGTTGTAGGGTGCGTGAGGGTTACGATAATTTATCACCTATAACCAAATAATTTGAAATTACCGTCACGCACCACAAACTTCGATATTTTCCGAAATCATCAATAATTTTACTGATTTATCATAAAGACATTAAAATTCGGTTTCATGAACCAACAGCGCCAAGATGCTTATCTTAACTTGATTCAACAATTGCTAGATTGTCCGAATGGGGAAGAAGGGGAAATATTAGCAGCGAATCAAGGTTTACTTGATGCTGAGTTTTTGCTGGTGGTGGAAGCTGTCGCAAAGATGATGTCGGAGCAAGATAATCAAGATACGGCTAACTGGTTGAGGAATTTGGGAAATGAGTTGGCGAAAGGATTGAATCTCAGTTCTAATTTTGCTTACGCTGCACAAAATAGTGAAATTACAGAAAATATAGTCGATATCTATCTTAAATTTTTACTTGAAGTGTTGCAAGCAATGGAGGAAAGTAAAGGCAATAAAGATGTAGTTTACCCTCTGTTGATAGCAAATACAGATAAACTTGATAATAATTTCGCTGAAATATTGTGGCGTTGGGCTACCGTAAACTTGAAAAAAGCGGAAGAAAAAACAGCAGAATACTTAGCAACAGTGATTGGTAATTTTTGTAATCTAATTAGTAAGTTTCCTCTAGGTGACAAAGCTAACAATATGGAAATTGCCATCATTGGCTATGAAATAGTATTAACTGTATTTACCCGTGAAGCTTTTCCTAATGATTGGGCAAGAGCGCAGAATAACTTAGGAAATTTTTACGCTAACAGGATATTGGGAGACAAAAGCAATAACATCGAAAAAAGTATTAGTACGTACCGAAACGCTTTAGATGTCTACACTGTGGAAGCTTTTCCCTATGAATGGGCAGTAACGAAAAACAACTTGGGAATAGCTTATCGCGACAGAATACTAAAAGATAAGGCTAGCAACATCGAACGAAGCATTGCTGCATTAGAAGCAGCTTTAACTGTTAGAACTCAAGATTCTTTTCCTATCGATTGGGCGATAACGCAATATAATTTGGGACTTGCTTATATTGAGAGAATATTAGGAGATGAAGCCAAAAATATCGAACAAAGTATTACTGCATTCCAAGAAACTTTACGTGTTAACACTTGCGAAGCTTTTCCTATTGATTGGGCAGAAGTCCAAAATGTTTTAGGGCTAGCTTATGAGGAGAGAATACTGGGAGACAAAGCCAACAATATTGAACAAAGCATTGCCGCTTATAAAGCAGCTTTAACTGTTAGAACTAGTGATGATTTTCCTATCGATTGGTCACAGACACAATATAACCTGGGAAATGCTTACGCTCAGAGAATATTGGGAGACAGAGCCAACAACATCGAACAAAGCATAGCTACTTATGAAGCATCTTTAACTGTTAGAACTTGCGATGCTTTTCCCATCGATTGGACACAGACTCAAAATAATTTGGGAAATGCTTATAGTCAGAGAATACTGGGAGACAAAGTAGAGAATATTGAAACTGCTACTATAGCTTACAAAAAAGCAATTGATACCGCAGAATTACTACGGGAACAAATATTTTCCGGAAATGAGGCAAAAAAGAAATTAGCTGAACAATGGAATGTATCATACATCGGCATTGTACAAGCTTGCTTAGAATTGGACAACATCCAAGAAGCTATCGAATACGTAGAACGCAGCAAAACCCGTAATTTAGTTGAACTTATCCTCGAACGAGATTCTAAAACTATTTTCCCCCCAGAAGTTGTTACTAAACTAGAACAACTCCGAGACGAAATAGCCAAGGGGCAATATCAAATCCAAAACAGCACAACCGAAAACCCCAAAGCTTTAGCAGAGCATCTCCAAAAGTTGCGATCACAGCGTAATGAGTTACAAGATAAATACTTACCCGTTGGTTCAGGTTTCGACTTTGAAACATTCCAAGCAACTTTAGATAAAAATACAGCCATTATTGAGTGGTACATTACCAATACAAGCTTAGAAACTTTTATTATTACCTCTGATAATCTTCAAAGATTTAAATTATCTACATCCACTGATAAATTAAAAGCTTTTATAGATTGGAATAATAAATATTTAAATACATATTACAACAACAAAACCAAGTGGATAAATAATCTCGCTTCTCATCTGACTCAACTTGCTGAAATCTTACATATAGAAGAAATTCTCAAGCTAATACCACAAAATTGCTCTCACCTAATTCTCATCCCCCATCGCTACCTACACTTATTCCCCCTTCACGCACTACCTTTAAGTGATGGTGGTTTCCTGTGCGATCAATTTTCAGACGGTGTAAGTTATGCTCCGAGTTGTCAACTTTTACAACAATTAAATTTACGACAAAGAGTTAATTTCAAATCCCTATTCGCTATTCAAAACCCTACAGAAGATTTACAATATACCGATTTAGAAGTAGAAGCTATTTCATCGCTATTTACTGACAAAGAAGTTTTATCTAAAAAACAAGCTACTCAAACAGCTTTATCTCAAGCTTCATTCCAAATTCAACAGACGAATTATCTTCACTTTTCCTGTCATGGTACATTTAACTTAATTTCCCCTCAAAATTCTTGTTTACTTTTAGCTGGTGCAGTTGAGAATAATAAATTAGATTTAAGTAAATGCTTAACTTTAGGTAATTTATTTGAAAGAGATTTCAACCTCAATCAATGTCGTCTTGTCGTGCTTTCTGCTTGCGAAACTGGTTTAATTGATTTTAAAAATACCAGCGACGAATATATTGGATTACCTAGTGGTTTATTATATGCTGGAAGTTCAAGCGTAGTCAGTAGTTTATGGACGGTAAACGATTTATCAACGTCTTTTTTAACGATCAAATTTATTCAAAATCTAAAGAATGTAGAAGATATTTCTGTACCAGTTGCTTTAAATCAAGCCCAAACTTGGCTGAGAGATGCGACGAAGGAAGATTTACAGGAATGGGCGAGTAATCTACCTTTAGATAGTACAAAGAAAGGAAAAATACGCCGTCAGCTTAAAAATACAACTGTAGAAAAACCATTTAAATCGCCTTTTCATTGGGCTGCATTTACTGCTGTAGGAAAATAGGAGAATTATGAATATGATGTCTGATTATGAAGTCACGGTTAACAATTTTATCCATTTGCTCAAAACTCAACCGGAGTTATTTTCAAAAGATGAAAAGACTGAATTAGTTCAATTAGTGAATTCTCAATCTGATGATATTCAATCTCTTTCTAATACGATTTCAGATTGGTGTGAGAAACATCCGCAAGTAGATGATGCTTTAGCTGAGCTTGAAGGTAATGTCACGGAAAGAGCGCCTGGAAGCACTAAAGCTAATTCTAATATTCCTAAATATGAACACGATCAAAGAACTATAATTAATGCTATTCAACAAAGTTCAGCTACTAAATCGGATGATGACAAGAAGAACGACAAAACATGATTTATAAGCCCGTTAATCCACCTGCGGTTGCAAACCGCAGGCTAACAGCAAAAGTCTTATAAATAAGACTGAAAAATTAAGCTATTAATCCATTTAAATGGACTTCTGCTATTAGACTTTGAATTGCATTCCAAGGCGGTTTAGGATGATAATAAAATAATAGCGAAAGTCTTATAAATAAGACTGAAAAAAGGTTATAATACACAATTAATAATCATCCTACAATGGATTATTCAACAGCAAAGGTAGCTAATCCCAAACTTACCCTTTACGCTTTTCATCTATACAAAAATCTAGCTAACGATTCCAAACCAGTCAATAATTCAAACTATTTATGGCACAAATGTCAGGAAATTGGTAAAAAATTAAGTATTCCGGAATTAGAACATTTATCAATTCCCGAACATAAACAAATTTCAAACGAAGGTTTTATAGAATTCCCAGCTATTAAACATGAAAATAATCATCATTTAAGCGGAGAAATCAACCGTTTACAAATTCACGATACTTACGCTCTTGATTTAACTTTCCGCTATCGCGAACAAGAAGTGCAACTTACCGATTTAAAAGGATTAAATCAAGACAATTGCTTACTTCCAAGTAATATCAATGCTTCTCTCGGACAAACTTTAGTATTCTTTGCTCAACCTGTAGGAACAATTGATGATGAGAAAGCTTTTGCCGAACATTGCGTAAAAGCTTTAATATCTGAAGCCGAATTCAATAAATTAAATGTTTCATTTCAGAGTAAAGGTAAATTATTAAATAGTCCGATATTTGAATATAACAACAGTGCTGATTCTCCTGAGAAACAGTGTCATATTTTAATTTGGTTGAATGCAAATCGAGGAACTACCGATTTAGAAAATACTGGAGAATATTATTATGCTTTAATCGATCTTTTAAACTGTCGTAGTAAAATTATTTACGCTCGTTCTGAATCTCGTTGGTGTTATCAGCAAGTTAGGAAAGAGTACAGCAAATTAGAAGATAAAGTAAATCAATTTAATCAAGTCAAAAATAAATCTGTTGATGACAAGCTGAAAGAATTTAATCAATGGCTAAATGAAATACCCGAAATTTCGTTTAATTATGCTCGCTATTTAAGAGATTTAGAATTACAGAGAAATACTATTAAAACTAATGTAAAAAATTATAAATTATATCTTGACAAAATCAAAGCAATTTGCATACAAGATGACTTAGAATTTTTATCAAGCTTCCTAGAATTAGCTGAAGATACCTTTATCGAACAAATTAATACAGACTTAGCTTATCTTACACCTGCTCAAAGCCTATTTGAGCAACTAATTGATTCAATTCGCGGTATCGTCGAAATCGAACAAACAAGACGCGATCGCAATCTCAACAACACGGTACAAATACTCGGTATAGGACTTGGTGGTGGTGCGATTATTTCTGGTGTAGTTACGCAACACATTGATAAAATTAATCAACCTTTAGCAGCTATATCTCCAACTAATCCACCACATCCGTTTTATGCTTCTTTATTTATCAGCATTGCAGTAACCTTATTTTTTACTGGTATAGGTTGCATAATAGCTAATAGGAAAAAATAAATAGGTAATCAAAATTCTTCCTCCGCTTCTTTTCAAATCCCTACTTTAAGAAGTTAAGCCCAAACTTGGCTGAGAGATGCGACGAAGGAAGATTTACAGCAATGGGCGAATAATTTACAATTAAATCATCCGCTTCGTCAAGTACAATTAATGGTATTTTTCAAACAGATAAAGGCAAACACTAAATCTTTTCAATCGCCTTTCTATTAGGCTGCATTTACTGCTGTTGGTAATTAGGAGTTATATTATGACATTTGCAGAACAAAATTTAGATGCTTTTATGGATTTGCTAAAAACTCAACCTGCTTTATTTTCTAAAGACAATATTGTCAATTTAGAGAAGTTAATTAGTAATACACCTGATGATATAGAAAAACTATCAACTGCTGTTGCTGGTTGGTATCAGAATTATCCGAAGATTCTTGACAGTCAATTAGCGCTTTTGAATCATTCTTTAACTGTAAGGGGACCTAGTAGCGCTATTAATCCTAATATTCAGGAATATCAGCTTGATAAAAAGACTCTGCTGAATGCTATTCAACAAAGTTTAGCTAAAGCTCAGAATAAGAATAAAAATAATCGCACTTAGTTTGTAAATGGATTATCCAAAACTCACTCTATACGCCTTTCATTTACGTTACAACTTTGCACAAGGCTGCGATAAATCAGTCTATTTTTTTATAAAGATGTGCTTAATTCAGCCCACGCAGGTGGGCTTTGTTTGGGTAGCCCCACTCTTCCAGAGTGAGGGTGATTTAGCTGATTCAAAATTCTTCTTATTAAGTCTTTATTCAATACTAGGTTATTTAAAATCGCCGTCAATGCGGCGATCTTAATTTGAATCCGGGTGTTTCTAGAATCTTATTTATTAACGGTTACTCCTCCCTTTGTTCCCTTTGCAAAACCCGCAACTGTTCTACCGATAAACCAGTTACTCTCGATATATCTTCTAAAGCCATATTAGTGCTAAGTAGATTGATAGCAACTTGTTGTAAAGTTTCGGCTTTACCTTCCGCTCTACCTTGTGTTTTACCTCTTTCTTCTCCTTCTTGCAAGATTTCTTGATAAATTGGTGATTCGCGCATAATATCTGACCTCAAAACTCTTTTAATTAAGTCTTTATTCAATACTAAACCAGCTAAAATTGCTGTGGATGCAGCAACGTTGCTTTGAGTGCGGTTGTCTGGAATCTCGTTTATTTCTCTAGCAACTTGGTTTAATATGCTTTCGGGGTTTGGGGTATTGCTCAATACTGCAAAAGGAAGTAAACCAGGGTTCTCTAGAAAAACTTCTGGAGGTTGTTCCCACAGTCGAATGATTTCAAATTCATGACGGGTACGAGTCAGCGAAAATGTGTTTTGATAAACTAATCCCGAATTTGTGCGATTGAGGTAAATTACAACTTGATGCATTTCCTTTTGGGGAAAACGACGATAACCTCGCACTCGGTAATCTATCATCCGGAAGGGAATCTTGGCATCCGGTTGAGTTTGGAACTCTAAATGCAGGATTTTGTCATCTGACTGTAGCAATATTAAAGCATCGGCTCGAATCGGTTCTCATGAGCAGTTCTTTGGGACTAAGTTCGGTTAAGGTTATTGGTTCTCCCAACAACCAGGTCGCAAAGTCCCTGGAAAAGTTTTCTGCTAAAAATTTACAAATATTGTCAAACATTCCCCGATTTTATCAGGCAAAATTGACCTGTTTATTTAAAAGATATAGAAAATAAGTCATCGCGATCGCACTATTCACGATCAATTAAATAACCTCAAACGCAAGATATTTTTCGCGAAAATCCTACCCTAAGACCGATTTATCAAACTTTTACTTCAAATTAACTCTTTCTCAAGTCCAGATTAACTTTTTATTAAGTTTGATTACAATATAAGTCACTGTACTATGTGATAGTACAGTTTTCTGTTGTTATTACACCAATGCTGAGGTTGAGATGCTGCTATTTCTTAAAGGTTTTGGTCGTTGGGGTAAGCTGAAGTTAAACGAAATATGGAATAGCAATAGCGGAGATTGGCATTGGTTATCAGAAAAGCCAATGCCGATCGCAGGTATTAACCGCAAGTTGTGGAGGGGTGCTGTACCTTCTTTGAGCTTCTATACATTGCTATCCATGTCAGCGGTGATCTCCACTTTGGGATTATTAGCTAATAGTGCAGCGACAATTATCGGTGCGATGATTATTGCTCCTTTGATGGGACCGATTATTGCGATCGCCTACAGTATTGTATCGGGAAATCAGCGGCTGTTAAAGCGTTCTGGTTTTACGCTATTTAAAGGTGTATTGCTGACGATTGTGATTTCCATCGTGATTACTAAGTTAATCGGTATCAGAACTTTTGGCTCCGAAATTTTGGGACGTACTAGTCCGACGCTATTGGATTTAGGAGTAGCATTAGCAGCAGGTGGGGCTGGTGGTTTTGCCTTAACTCGACGCAGTATTTCTAATGCTTTACCGGGAGTAGCTATTTCTGTAGCTTTAGTTCCACCTTTGAGCGTTTTGGGAATTGGTTTAGGGATGGGTTCAAATTCGGTTGCAGCAGGTTCGGGACTTTTGTTTCTCGCTAACTTAGCTGGTATTATCTTTAGTGGCTCACTAGTATTTTTAGCTCAAAATTACGGTTCTTTTCAAAAGGCTCGTCATGGTTTAGTAGTATCAATTGCAGCTTTGGTTCTGCTTGGTTTACCTCTAGGTTTATCTTTGGATAGATTTTTAGTCAAAGAACAAACCCGTCGTCAGATTGAGTATTTAGTTTATCGTCAAACTGATACTTTTTCACGTTCCGATATTAAAGGAATTCGAGTACAACAAGTTGGAGATAAGCTGATAGTTGATATGGAAGTAACGGCTCAATTTAATTCGTTTTCACAACAACAAGTCCAGTTAATTCAACAAATTTTACAAGATAAGTTGAAAAAACCCCTTACCTTAAATATCAAGGTGATTCCCACACAGCAATATACCGCTAGTTGAAATATGCAACGAATCGCGATCGCACTTTCTCAATTCCAAGACGAACAAATAATCCTCACTTCACAACAACAGCATTATTTGTATCGAGTATTACGTTTGCAAAAAGGCGATCGATTTATTGCAATGGATGGAATGGGTAAATGGTGGTTATCTGAATTGATTGATACTGATGCAAAAATATTACATGAGCTAATTGTCGAAACAGAGTTACCAATCAGCGTAACCTTGATGGTGGCTTTGCCTAAAGGCAACGGCTTCGATGAGATAGTCCGTTGTTGTACTGAATTGGGTGTATCTTGTATTGCTCCAGTAATTAGCGATCGCACTTTACTCAAACCTAGTTTCCAGAAACTCGAACGTTGGCAAAGAATAGCCCAAGAAGCCGCAGAACAATCGGAACGAACGAAAATACCCCAGATTTTAGAACCAGTCGCTTTTAATAAAATTATTTCATCATTTGTCAACTTTGAAAAATATATTTGTGTTGCTCGTGGAGATTCCCCTCATTTACTCTACTGTTTACAAAATTGCGAGCAAAAAAAGGTAGTGATTGCGACAGGTTGTGAAGGTGGATGGACGGAAAAAGAAGTTGAAATCGCTCTCCAAAATGGTTTTAAACCTGTTTCGCTAGGTCGTCGTGTCCTTCGTGCAGTTACAGCACCGATTTTTGCAATGTCCCTAATTTCCGCAGTAAGTGAAGTATAAAGGAAATGGTAATTGGTAATTGGTAATTGGTAATTTCTGAGTCCTAACTTTTAATCCATTGACGCGAAAACGTCTTCCCGTAGGGTAATTTAAAATCTAAAATCCAAAATTCCATGATTGACAAAGTTGCATCTGCATTTGAAAATAAAGACTACGTTACAGCAGCAAAGTTATTAAAACAGCTATTAAAAGAATCTCCCGACAATCCTCTGGTACAGCTTTATGTGGGAAAATTGCATGAAGTATCTGGGAAGTATGAAAAAGCCGAAAAAGTTTATCGTCAACTGTTACGAGATAGCACTAATACCAAAATAGTCACTCAAGCACGTCTTGGTTTACAACGGTTGACACAGATTGAGCAACATATTAGAAAAGATGCGATCGCATCTTCAATGTCAGACCCCGATAGTAAAGAAACTGCTGTGTTGATTTTAGAACCGATCGGGTCGGAGTTAAAAAAAGAAGCCGCGCAAAAATTGGCTCAAATCATGCAGATAGACCCTTATACCGCTAGATTATCATTACCCAGTCGCGGTTGGCGTTTATATCGTAGCGGTGTTTTGGGAGAATTAAAATTTTACGGCGAGCAGCTATATAATGCTGGTATCCCCTGTTTCTGGACTGGTTTAACTCAAGTTAATAAAATAGAAGTTTTTCAGGTTCATTATTTCAAAGATTTTACGACCAAAGTTACTGCTGTATGCGAAAATCAAGATAAGCAACTTGGTTCTCTAGTCTTTGAATGGTCGGAAGTCACCGCACTAGTTCAGGGACTATTACCAATTTTTGAAGAAGTTGTGGATTTAGACTCACGGGGTAAATTACAGCGCAAAACTCAAACTCAAGATTATTTCCATTTTTGCGATTTACATTTACCTAAAAGAAACTGTATTTTACGGCTTTACGACAATGGTTATAAGTTTGACAAGGGTGTCGCAATATCACCTCAAAACAATCACAATACCATTAGAATTAGTTGGAATGGTTTATTAGATTTTCTCAAGACTAAATTACCACAAGTAAAAATTTGGTCTGACTTTACCCCCTTTGCGGAAACAATGCTCGACCAAACGGATGTTCTACAGCACATTAAATCTCACATTCACCTGTTTCGTCGAGAACAAACTAGTTGGGATGCTGCTTTTCAGCTATATAGCTGTTTGATTTTTGTTAAACAGTAATATTATTAAACTTGTTTCTACAACTTGCGATCGCTATTTATTTTAAATCATCTGCATTTCGGTATTACCGTACAATCGAAAAA